>JAHIPN010000173.1 GCA_018894595.1 bacterium | reverse complement strand
TTGCAAGGCTTTCAAGCTCCTAAAAATAGCGTTTTTAGCCCTTTTTGTCTTATTTTCTTCATATTTTAGAAGTACTAACACTATTCCATATAACAAAAAAACGCAGAAACCCTTATGTCTCCCACGTTTTAGAGCCTTGCCATTTTTTCTCATAAAAACCGATAATGCTCTAATTCTATTTATATTGATCTCCCTTATTTATGCCGTATCTTTCGCAATGATAGAGAAGATGGATTCCCGCGTGCGCGGGAATGACAGAGGGGAAAGTGTGTAAAATCTGTAGAAAAAGGCCTTCTTGAAAGCCTTGTATAATAAGGTTTCAAGGGTAGGCTGCGAATTTTTGATTGTAAGCGCTTTTTTTGCCTAAACCTATGGTTTTACCCTCGGGAAATAGGTGTTTTTTGGCCTATTTTCACCCCCCTCAAAATCTGAAAGTGGCTTCCTGTAAGGGTTACAGAGTTTCGGGGAGGTCAAAAAAGACTAAAAAAAATGTCGTAATTGCCAATTTTTCGAAAATTGAGGCGCGTTTAAAGGCACTCTACGTGCGTAAAAAGGGCATTCCTGAAGGGGGTCTGAAAGCCTTGTAAATAAAGGGTTTTAGAAGGAGGATAAATAGGAACAGAGAACCGTTACCTGTTCTTTATTAAATAAACTAAACGGTGTTTTTAGCTTCCTTTTTTGGGAAAATAGGATGTGTCTCTGTTTATTTCAAAATCTCTTTTAGTTTCTTATATGTATCTTCTATTTGTATTTTTTCTCTTATTTCTCAATAACCTCCCAATGGCCGCCTTTTGCAGGGCCGATTCTTTTTAATAATCCTTTTTTCTTTAATTTTGAAATATTATTATCAACCGCCGTAGTGCTTATTTTTATATGCTCAGAAAGTTCTTTCGTGGTGATATATTTATTATCTTCCATTAATTTTAGAATTTTTAGTTCGTTTTCTCCCAACTTTACACCCAACCTATCTCCCAACTTTACACCCAACTTTTCAGGGACTTTTTCAGTGACAGTAGGAAAAGTAATTTTATAATAATCAAAATCTCCCTCTATTACCGGTTCTAATCCATAATGTTGCTCCCATCCTCCAATCATTTTATGGAAACCGCTGCCTATACTTTCCGCCAATCTAACAAATCTGAATATTTTGGCAATTATAGGGTTTCTCGGTAGAGAAAAATCTTCTTCTAAAATGTATTCTATTTTCTTGGGGAGTGAACCGGGATTAAATTCTGCTGCTTATCCCTTGATTCCTGATTGGGTGATGCTTTTTAGAGCAAGATGGCTACATTTATTTTTCCTGTTTCTCCCAGATCGTTTGATACTATCTCGCATTTGGTTCTAAAAAGGCAGGAAATTTCACCGGGTACTTTTGGTTTGTATTCAGTTAAAGCGTAATAATTCGCCTGGCCTTTGGCAATTATCAAATCAGCAGTCTGAAGCTCTCGTTTTAATTGGTCAGACATTTCATTAAGAAAAATGCCCAGCGTATCCGGTCCGGCTAAAATAATTTTTGAAGCAGCTTCTTGAAGTCCTACCGTTTCTCCATCTTCCATAGTAGCATCACTGGTTATAGGCCCTCCCCTTAAGGCAGAAGTTACTGAAGCTCCATATCTTCTGAGTTCCCGGATCAGTAATTTATCAAAAGCAATTTCACCCACGTTATCATGGATATAAAGTATTTTGGACGAGTTTTTGGCTTTTTGAAATATTTCAGCTCTCTGGTCTATTTTTAATCCCTCCGAAACACAGCCCCGAAGTTCCTCTATTATTTCAGCCATTTGAAAACCATAACCGGTTCCAACTGTCCGAAAATCCAAATGGTTGCTGGCAATAGCCCAATTAACTAAAAATGAAAATTTATCAAATTCTTCCATCCCCTCCGCTTCCAAGGCAATCTTTTCTGCCATCTTTATACCGAGCTGGTTGCATTTATCTCTTCTTTCTTTAAAAGGAATTTCTATCCCTGATATCCCTTTTAAGATTCTATGAACTTCAGTGATGAAGTAAGAGGGAATTTTTTCTGTGGAGAACTCTCGAGCTAAAAATTGAAAAGATTCCCTTAATATCTCCTTTTTAATTTTTTCCTCTAAAGGGATTAACTGTAAAGCACCGCACAAATCATCTATTATACAGCTGGCACAGTTCAAATGTGTACGCATCTGATAATTACTCCTTTCTCTTTTTATTTAGTTGTCTGCATTGCAATTCCTTCAACAAAGCTTTTCCGCAAAACCAGAAGGACTACAAGCGGAGGCAGCATAGCAATAACTGTAGCAGCCATAATAACATTCCACTCAGGAGCTATCTGCTCACTGGCCAAGAGCATTTTAATGCCAATTTGTATAACCCGCATTTCACCGGTAGTGGTTACAATTAACGGCCATAGGTACTGACTCCACATAAAGATAAATTCTATAACAAATAGTGCGGCAATGTTGGTCTTGGAGATGGGAACTAAAATTTGCAGGAAATAACGCATAGGGCTTGCCCCATCGACCCGGGCAGCGTCCGGAAGGTCTTCGGGCACAGTTAAATAGAACTGCCGAAAAAGAAGTAGTCCGGTTGTGCTGGCAAAAAATGGTACCATAAGAGCATAGTAAGAATTTATCCAGTTGAAGGTTGCCATTAACTGATAAGTTGGAATAATACGGACGGGGAGAGGAAGCATTTGGGTGATCATACACAGGGAAAATAACAGACCCTGACCGTGAAATTTAAAGTGGGTATAGGCAAAGGCAGCCAGTAATGCCAGGATAGTTTTCACTATTGCTACTACTACTGAAATCAAGGTACTATTAAAAAAGAGCCGCCCTATATTAACTCGCTCCCAGGCTTCTTTAAGATTGTTCGTAAATTGGTCTCCTGGTATAAGTTTTGGTGGATACTGGTAAGACTCCTGGAGGCTTAAGGTACTGGTAACCAAAGCGAAAAACACCGGAAAAGCCAGGACTATAACCAATATAATAAGTATTGCATGAATAAAAATTTCCTGTCGAGTTTTTCTTGTCATAAAATATTACCTCACCGAAAATAAATAGCTTTTCTGGTAACTATTCTTAATTGAATAATCGCTACCACAGAAATTACAAAAAATATTATAAATGATTGGGCTGATGCAGATCCGGTATTTAGATGAATAAAACCATCACGATACAACTTATAGACCAGAAGTTCTGTTGCGTTTCCAGGCCCGCCATGTGTCATAATATCTATCAATCCGAAAACCTGGAAGAAAGCATAAAGCATATTAACAAATAATAAAAAGCTGGTAGTGGGGGAAAGCATGGGAAAAGTTATCCGCCAAAAAGCTTTCCAGGGGCTTGCACCATCTATCTGAGCAGCTTCCAGAAATTCGTTCGGTACATTTTGCAATCCCGCCAGAAAAAAAATGATATTGTAGCCCAGCATTTTCCAGGTAGCAGCAGCCGAAACTATAAGCAGCGCTAACTGGCCGTTGGTCATCCAATTCATCTTGTATCCCCCGGATAGTATAGAGATAATATAAGGGATAAGACCGGTGGCAGGTGCAAACATTGAAGCCCAGATAACACCAGCTATTGTCGGAGAAATGGCGTAAGTCCAGATAAGGGCGACTTGATAGAAGCCCATTCCCCTGATCTTCTGATTTAGTAATTGGGCAATCGCCAGTGAAAAAGAAAGTCCAATAATGATAACAAAAGCAGCGAACTTAAAGGTAACTGCAACACTGTTTAGATAGTCCGGGGAAGAAAATAAACGGATATAATTGCGAAGTCCAACATATATAGTTCTCGTGCCAAACGGCGTCGAGACAAAGAAAGATTCATATATGCTTTGGCCAAAAGGACCGATTAAAAAGATAAAAATTACTGCAATAGATGGAGCTATAAGTAGGTAAGGTAAAAATTTGTGTCCTGGGAATTTATCTTCGTGCATTCTTTCTCCTTTTGGTACATTGGGGGTTTAAAAACTACGGGAGCAAGTATAAAACCTGCTCCCGCACTGTGGTATGTTTTTATTTGCCGTATAGTTCTAAGTAGTCTTTTAATTTTAGGTTCATTTTTTCTGCGGCTTCATTTAAAGCATCTTTCGGAGAAAGCTGACCGGCAAGTGATTTCTCAAGGCTAGATACAAAAACTTCTCTCATTGCCACAAAAGGTCCTAAGCGGACTCCAGTAGATGCTGCAGTATCCCGTTTCCCGGAAAGGATCTGAAGGAAAGCGGTGAGGTAGGCTTGATCTTCCGAGAACCAGCCTTCGTCTAATAGAGTTTTAAGTGCGGCTCCGCTCACCGGAAAGTATCCTGTACCTTTGTGCCACTGGATAGCAATATCTTTTTGGCCAAGATATTTAAGGAATTCCCAAACACCGCGGAGTTCTTCTTCGCTTTGTCCTTTGGTGACCCAAAGGCTTCCGCCTCCGATAATAGAGTTTCCCACCGGATATCCTTCGAAACGAGGGTAGAAGCTTGTGCCAACCTTAAATTCAGCAGCTTTGATAATGCCAGCCAGTGATGAAGTAGACTGGATAAGCATAGCGATCTGCCCAGAATTAAAAGCTGTGTTTGCCGAGTACTCTGCTCCACCAAAGATAAAAATTCCCTTATCGTGCAGCCTTGTCCAGGTTTCGAAGATCATATGACCAAAATCATCGTTAAAGACTACTTCTGTGGCTAATCCGGATCGTCCATTATCATTGTCTGCATAAAGATGGTCATGAATGGCAAGGGCTTGTTCGAAAATCCAATCAGGCCAACCAGTGGAATAGACATGATCTACTACTCCGCTTGCCAGGAATTTTTCTCCATACTCTTCCATCTCTTTCCAGGTTGTAGGCGGCTTATTCGGATCAAGTCCGGCTGCTTCAAAAAGATCTTTGTTGTAGTAAAGCATGGCGGTAGAGGAGTTAAAAGGCATGGACCAAAGGTTCCCGTCGACTGAATAGTAGTTAGTAATGGGGATAACATATTGTGCCCAATCCCAGGTTTCTCCCAACATTCCAGGGATTTGATAGACAGGAGTAATGGCGTCACTGTCAATCATCGTCTGAGTCCCTACTTCATAAACTTGGACTATACTTGGTCCTGTTTTACTAGGGTATGCTGCAACATATTTAGTTAGTGTTTCCGCATAGGTCCCGGTAAATAGCGGCTTAACTTCAAAATCAGGATGGGTGGCATTAAAGCCTTCAATAATCGACTCTAATACCCCAAGACGCGACCCGCTCATTGCATGCCAAAAGGTTATGGTTACCGGTTGAGCTAAAACAGTCCCTGTTGATAACAACAAACATAAAGTTAAAATCAAAATAATCAAAAAATTCTTTCTCAATTTCATAATAAAGTTATAACCTCCTTAAAAATTTTAAAACTTTATTGATTGATACACCTTTATTATTTCTATATATCGCCCCCTTTCATCTTAAATTAGTAGCCCATGCAAAATTGCTATTCTCTAAGAGTGTACTAAGAGCGGAGAAATTAAATAACCCTATCAGTAAGTTAGAAAAGCCTATCAATATCGCAAAAACATCGAACTGATAGAATTCTTCCTCAAGCACCCAACGCTAATCTAGTAGTAGGTTAGCGATGAATATGTAGTTGATAAATCGCAAATTGAAGTTATCTATTAAAACTCTAAACTAACTTACCAAAAAAGTATAACGAGCTATTTTTAATTATAACCTAATTGCTACTGTATTTAAAGAAAAAATATTATTTCCAAGTTTAATTAAAACTACCATAATTCTTTTTTACTGGTAGATACTGCCAGGACTCCTTTTTGCAATAATTTCTCTATTTCACTTTTATCAGAAATCAGACCGCCGGCAATAACCGGACAGAGCAACTCTTTATATATATGCTCTATAAAATATGGAGCGGCTATCCCGGGTAAAATTTCCACTGCATCGGGTTGATTATGTTTTAATATCTGTTCTCCGGTTTTTAAGGCAGCGGAATCAAGCAAAAAAAGACGCTGTATAGCAATAAGCCCTTGTTTTTTAGCTATATTAATTAGATTATTTTTAGTGGTAACAATCCCATTACAAAGTTCTTTCCTGGCTAAATATATTATCCCTTCCCTGTCTCGACCAATTCCTTTAATTAGATCCATATGTAAAAAAACCAGCTTGTTATGCTTTTTGCATTCTTCCATAATCTGGGGAAGATTAAATATATCTCCGTGAAGAATAAAAAGGGCAGCAGCCTTACTGTTGAGGGCATATGTAAAATCTGTATTGTTTCTTATGGAGGCAATTACGGGGTGTTCTTTAAAACATTCTCTAAGTTCTTGCATCTATAGTTTTTTCCCCTAAAGTTATGATTTTATATAAGTACAAAATATTGATTTTAAAATCGCTATAAAAATAATAACACATATAATCGGTTACTTCAAAATTTTATAGGAATGCAAAACTAGTATCGTGTATCGCGTTAAGAAAGAGAAAAAAAATAAAAGTTTACATTAGGAACGCAGGTTAGAATCAGCTCTCTTAATATTACGGGTGGCAACCAGGCTTACGCCTGTTCCCATCAAATCATCTTTTATTACCTGACCTATCTTAACCGGGGCATTAACTTCGATTTCAGCAATTTCCGTCATAGCTTTTAATAATAATCTTTTAGGAATTGCTTTTTCCGTCTTTACCGACACTAAAGGTAATTCACCGCCAATCACTTTTACTGTGGTGGGTAAAATTCTTAGTGGATTAATAAATTCTCCTTCGGCATATTTAATCCCTTTAGGACAGTCATTCCCTATAATAGAGGTAGTCTTTCCATCTTTACTCTGGATGGTCATCCTACAACCTATGGGACAGCTTACACATATTATCTTATTTTGTTCCATCCTCTTTACTCCCTAATCCCTTTTAATAGAGATGGTTATATTTTTTAATTCATCATCCAATAAAACTTCCGGCAAATAGATGCTCACCATCTCCCCCGGGGTTACAATCCTCTTCTTGTAAGAACCCAATGCTCTGCCTTTATCATCTAATAAATTAATCCTGACCTTCTCTGCCGGCTTTTTTACCCGCATAAATATTTTTATTTTCTTCCTTCCCGGAACAATAAAATCTATATGTTGAGGAACTACATAAGCAATATTATCACCGGGGACTATTTTTATAGATTGGGAACGAAACTTTCTATTCCTTTTGAGGTATTCGCCTACAGCTCTACCCACAATTTCTCCCTCTTCAGTAACAAAATCGGCTAAATCGTGGACATGCAGGACATTTCCACAGGCAAAAATTCCCTCAATCTCTGTCTCTCGGTTTTCATTTACTATGGGGCCTCTGGTTACCGGGTCTAATTTAATCCCTGCTTCTCCGGTTAGTTCATTTTCCGGGATTAAGCCAACAGATAATAGGATGGTATCACAGCTTATCTCTTCCTCGCTTCCGGGAATTGCCTGTAAATTTTTATCCACCTGAGCGACGGTCACTCTTTCTACCCGCTTTTCCCCCTTAATCAGGGTAATAGTATGATTGAATTTTAAAGGAATATTGAAATCATCCAGACACTGAACTTTGTTTCTGATCAGTCCAGTAGAAAATGGCATAATTTCCAGAACTGCTTTAACCCTTGCTCCTTCTAAAGTCATCCTGCGAGCCATAATCATCCCGATGTCCCCCGAACCCAGAACGACTACCTCACGGCCCGGCATATATCCTTCAATATTAATATATCTCTGGGCAGTGCCGGCGGTAAATATTCCGGCAGGTCTGCTCCCGGGGATAGCAATCGCTTCTCGGGTTCTTTCCCGGCACCCCATAGCCAGAACAACCGCTTTAGCCTGAATATGCAATAAACCATCATCTCTGTTTATGGCTATAATCCGTTTATCGGGGGTTATCTTTATAACCATCGTTTCTGTCTTTACATTAATCTGATTGTCATTAAGTTTAGCAATAAATCTTTCTGCATATTCCGGTCCGGTCAGTTCTTCCTTAAAATACTGTAAACCAAATCCATTGTGGATACATTGGGGAAGGATTCCTCCCAGATATTTGTCTCTCTCTAAAAGTAAAATATCTTTCACCGCGTTTCTTTTGGCTTCCAGGGCAACAGCCAGACCAGCCGGACCCCCTCCGATAATTACTAAATCATACTCTAACTTCATCTTTAAACTTAACTCCCGTTTCTTTGATCATATCTTTGGTCTTGGTCTTCAAAATTTCTGAACCTTTTCCTTTTTTAGTTATACTCAAAGGAGAAATTTTTAATTCTTCCGATAGAATTTTTAAAACTCTGGGACTGCAAAAACCTCCCTGGCATCGTCCCATCCCTGCCCTTATCCTTCTTTTGATGGCATCCAGACTTCTGGCCGGTAGCGGTTGATGGATAGCTCTGAGCATCTCTCCTTTGCTTACCTTTTCACATCGGCAGATAATCTCTCCGTAATCAGCATCTTTTTCTACTATCTCCTGCCATTCGCCTGTCTTGTCTAAATAATCTGCAAATTTCGGCTGCTCAGGCAGGGCTTCTATAAAATCATCCTTGTAATTTAATTCTAATTGGGGAGAAATTTCTTTAACCACTTCTTTTAGAATACCACTGACCATCTCGGCAATAGCCGGTGCGGAACTTAAGCCCGGTGATTCAATACCTGCTACATTGATAAATCCTCTAATCTTTTTTGAAGCTTCAATGGTAAAATCATCTCTTCCTTCAATATCGGCTCTTAAACCGGCAAAAGAGTTTATCAGGTCTTGATGGGGAAGATGAGGAATTAATTTTCTGGCTCCCTCATATACTTCCTGTGTCCCGGCCCTGGTAGTAGACAGGTCATCCTTTTCTTTTACCCGGCAAGAGTTAGGCCCTACTAAGAGATTGCCATGAACCGTGGGAGCCACTAAAATTCCTTTGGATAATTTAGTGGGAATGGGGAAAAGAATATGATTCACCAGATTCCCCCACTGTTTATCAAAGAGCTGATATTCGCCTTTCAAAGGACTTATTTTAAAACTATCTCCGGCAGTTTTGGCTATTTCGTCAGCATACAATCCGGCAGCATTTATTATCACCCTTGTTTCGATCAAGCCCCGGTCAGTAACTACACCGTAAACTTGCTTTTCCTCAATTCTGATATCTTTTGCTTCTGTCTCCAGTAATACTTTAACCCCGTTTATCACTGCATTATCAGCCAGGGCGATGGTAAACTTATAAGGGGAAATAATCCCGGCAGAAGGGGCATAAAGGGCATACTTGGCCTGGGGATTTAAATTGGGTTCTAATTCAAATAATTTAGGACCTCTAATTATTTCTAAATTTTTAATCCCATTCTTCTCTCCATTTTCTTTTAATTCTTTCAATTTATTAAAATCTTCCTGGGTAAAGCCTACAACTAATGATCCTATTCTCTTAAAACGCACTTTCAAGTCCTGGCATAATTTATCAAACCTGGGATTGCTTTTTATATTTAATTGTCCTTTTAGGGTTCTAAAATCAGCATTATAGCCGGCATGGATAATCCCGGAATTGCCCTTGCTGGTCCCCATAGCCACATCATCTTCTTTTTCTATAAGAATTATTTTCAGACTATATCTGGATAGCTCTCGGGCAATGGCTGTACCAATTACTCCGCCACCTATAATTACCACATCTGCTTTCATTAACATTCTCCTTGGTTGCATAATAAATAAAAAAACCATTTCACCAACCGACATATCTGACCAAAATCAGATAAAGGGGATTAACCCCCTGGTTAATAAAATGGCTTTCTCTAAAATCTCTACCATTTGTATATTCAATTTTTTATATAATATCATACAGAATTATAATTTACAATGTTTGTTTACATCTTGTCTGGATCAATTCTTTAGAAAAGAGGGAACAGTCTATTTTTCAGAAATCAATTTAATTCTGTAATAAAAAATAGAACCGTCCCCATTTCTTTGTCCCCATTTCTTTGTTTAGTCTTTAATGAAGTTTTGGGGCAGCTATTACCGGAATACCATTTCTTAAAAGCTCTTTAGCAGTCCTCTGAACTGCATCGTGCTTGTCCAGATAGTTTCGCTCTAAACATGACATTAAATTGCTTTTTATAACCTCATTTCTTGGCATAAAATATTCCAGAATATCAGATGGATGTTCTCTCTTCTCCTCAACTTCAGGAATTCCCCCTTCATGCTTGGCGGAAATATTTTTTACTTTTTTAGCGATTTCAATTAGCTCTGCCAGTCTATCGTATGGTTGTTTTACTATACCTTTAGAAGTTTCGACTATATGGTGTTCTATTCTAACCATATCCTCAAATCCTAAAGCTTTTCTTATATCTCCTGTAAAAGAAATTGTTTCATTATTGACTGAATTTGAGAGGTTAAACCCTACAAGTGGTGTTGTCCCATCTTCTCGGGAAAATAACTTTGCAGTCATTAATGTCCACAAAACATTAAGAGGATTATCATTTCCCATAAATACTGAAATCTTAAACTCAATATCGATTCCAAGTTTGTAGAGGAAATAGCTTGCTAAAATTGTTCCTCCATTTATATTTAGTACCTCCTTTACACCATAATTGGTATAATAGTAAAGATACTCATCAATCCACTTATAAACATAATCATTCGGTTGTCCAATTCCTCCAAAATATCCGGTAATTGTCTCGGCGCCGCCTAAATGTATATTTGAACCATCTGTTCCTTTTGTGTCCAGGCTTTCAACCCATGTCGAGCCTAATATTTTCATCGCTGAAATAGTAGCTAATAGATCTCCGTCCTCCTCTTGTTCTTTCATAAACCTAACCCTTATAAACCTGCCTGGCATCAGTTCTCCTCTTTCAATCGACTGTTTTGCCTGGGAAATTAGCCAGGGGAAATAATGTAGTGAAGATATTTCCAGTGTAACTTTGTAGCTTTCGTCAATCATGTCTTTGGGGGCATTAATCTTATTTTTGTATTCATCCATACTTATGAATTTTTTTTCATCTCTTTGTTCTATTAACCAATTGAGTTGGTCTACATATTCCGGTTTTTTATGTTTTAATTTTTCCATAAGTATTCCAATTTTTCCATTTTTTTGAGCAAGATCATTAATCTTTTTCGGACAACCATATTTCTCAACAATTTTAATTATTTCGTCAATTACCGGGTTGCTCTTTTTGGTTAAAAATTTATTAACCTCATTTAATACCTTAGAATCAATTATTAATTCTTCTTTCACAAGGATTCCCTCCCTCATAATATAACTTTATATACTTTTATACTTTTGTTATTGCTGCTAAAATTGCTATTCAAACTCTTTCAACATCTCATAAAACTCTTCTTCCTTGCCTTTCTTAATGTGATAAGCATGGTCATCGGTAGGGAAGGCGCCGGTCTTTACATCCTTGATATATTCTTTAAAAGCATTGGTCTCTATCTCAGCAACATTAGCATATTTCTTAACAAATTTAGGAGTAAAGGCTTGGAATAGTCCCAGCATATCGCCACATATTAATAACTGACCATCACAGGGTCCCCCTGCTCCAATAGAATATACGGGTATAGTTAGCTTTTTAGTAATAAATGCGGTTAACTCCGGAGGGACAGCTTCTAAGAGAAGGGCATAACCACCAGCCTCCTGGATGGCTAAGGCATCTTTAATCAATTCTCGGGCACTGGCAGCATCTCTACCCTGGGCCTTAAACCCACCTAACTGGCCTGAGCTCTGAGGGGTTAGACCAATATGGCCCATAACTAATATTCCGGCATCAGCTATAGCCTTTATTTTAGTGCATACTCTCTTCCCTCCTTCTAATTTTACTGCATCCATATCAGCCTCTTTAAGAAAACGTCCCGCATTTCTGATTGCTTCCTGATCGGAAATCTGATAGGAGAGAAAAGGCATATCTCCTATACAAAAAGTATTCGGTGCTCCTCGTCGAACTGCCTGGCAATGAGAGATGCAATCCGCCATGGTAACCGGGACTGTACCTTGATAACCTAATACCACCATCCCTAAAGAGTCACCGACCAAGATCATATCCATACCGGCTTGCTCAACAAAAGATGCAGTAGGGAAATCATAAGCAGTTACCCAGGCTACTTGTTCTCCTTCCTTTTTCATTTTTATGAAATCTAAACGGGTCTTCTTTTTAGCCATTCTTTAATCCTTCCTTTCTATTTTTATTTTTTTATAATTACAAACAAAAATGGGCAGTTATCCTATTTTGCGATCTCTATATTTTAGAAATTTTTAAAATGTATCTTTTGGTTCTTTTTCTTGAAAAGCAGTATGGTAAAAGCATTTGAGTATTGGATTCTGGGGTTGGCGGTAACATAAATACGACGGCTCCTTTAGGAAAAAGGATTATAACCATTTTAAATATACATTACCATTCAAATATTGTCAAACGCTATTTCATCTCGCGTATTGGGTATCGAGTATCGCGTGAAGAAAAAGAAATAGAGAAAAGGAAGATGGGGAAACAAAAGCAAAAGCAAAAAATGAATTTACAAATTTACTCTTTCAGGGTATTATATAAAAAGCTGAAATGAACTATAAAATGATTGTAACCTAAAAAGTAAACAAAATGGTAATGTAGGGGCACGATGCATCGTGCCCACAGGAGAAATTAGGCAATAATATAGCGAGGGCACAATTCATTGTGCCCCATAATTATAACCAAAAAGTCATAATTTACTATAAAATTATCTGCAACACCCCATATATATAATCCGTTGAAAATATTTTTGGTTTTTTGAGAAATAACCATAATATCTTTTAGTTGCTTTGCAAAAATAATAAAATATAAAATAGTCATAAAATTTAATAAGACAAATTCTTAACAAAAAGGGAGAATAGTATGTTTTTTGTTTTAATGGGTCTAATCGGTGGTCTGGCTCTCTTCTTATATGGGATGCAGATTACCAGTGAAGGCCTAAAGAGTACCTTCGGGAATAAACTAAAACAGATCCTTAGTACCTTGTCTAAAAATAAATTAATCGCCTTATCCACTGGTATTATCCTTACCTTAACTGTCCAGAGTAGCACCGCTGCTTCTACTCTATTGGTAAGCTTGGTAAACACCGGGATTATGAGCTTGAGTCAGACCCTAAGTATTTTGCTCGGAACCGGTATAGGTACTATTGTCGCTAACCAAATAATCGCCTTTAAAGTTTCAGATTATGCCCTTTTAATAATTATAGCTGGATTCGGAT
>JAHIPN010000172.1 GCA_018894595.1 bacterium | reverse complement strand
GTTAAAAGAATTAGTCTTTTTCAATTTTTCTATATCTCAATATTAATACGACAAAAGATTTATAAAACCCTTCTTTTTTTAAAAAAATAGTTGCGAGATGAAATTTCCGCGCTTTCTTCGAAAGCAATTACAGGAGGATTAAAACTAACAATATTTACTTACAAATGGGGAAAATGTGTAAAGTCAGTGGGAGAATACCTTCTTGAAAACCTTATATAGTAAGGCTTTCCACCTAAACCTAAAATAAGCCATTTTAAGCTATTTTAAGCGCCTATTTTAAAAAATATGACCAATCCACCTTAACCCATCTTAAAAAACGCCGCTACGACAATATTTCGCTAAACCCCTTATTTTGCAAGGCTTTCATCCTCTTAAAAATGTAACTTTTGGCGCTTTTTTACCTCATTTTCTCCCCATTTTAGAGCCACTACCAACATACCTCATAATAAAAAACGCAGAAACCCTTATATTTTCTGCGTTTTAAAGTTTTGCCATTTTTTCTTATAAAACTGATAATCCTCTAATTCTATATATATTTATATGCCTTACTAAGAAAATAAGAACCCCTATCCCCATTATTTCAATTTTTCTTTTATACAATTGTTTCTAATATCATTTTTAAGTATTTTTCACTAATATCAATGGAATCTTTTACACAATTTTTTATTTGTCGAAGAATGATATCATTTATGGAATTTATTATACTTATTTCTTTATCAAAAGCCTTCTTTAATATACGAGCCTTATCATATTCATAGATATCGCGTAATAGAAGCCATGTATCTTTTGGGAAAAATATACATGTATTTATAAAAAAATATTGTGAATTCTTTTGACATCCAGATGGAATTTTTATTTGATAGGGAGGTTTTTCTATTGAGGTGGTTCGACAGAATAAAAATGGCTCGTTTCCCCGGGGATTATTTAACAAAACAATTAATTTTTCGCCAATTTCATTATCTTTAAATACAAATTTAGTATCATAAAGTATACAGCCCGGTTTAAGTTCTGCCATTATTTAACATCTCATAGGTTTCTTGAATAAATTTTTGTCTTACTATGGCTTCTTCTTTGGTAATAGATTCTACAGTATCATCAAGAGCCAACATATAATCTATTTTCTTTTTTTCTCCTTTGCTTTTTAAAGTTGTATACCAGGGGTTTTCCTTTAAGTGACTTATTTCGGTCATTTCTTCTGCTTTGGCCAATTTATATATTTCGGCTACTTCTTCTAAAATCCTTTTTTCACGTTTAGAGAAAACCGATAGATTTGGTTCTTGTTTGGAGCATATTTCATGCAATTTTTCTCTTTTTATAACTCCAATATATGGTTGAAATTCTTCTGAGATTACATCTTCACTTAATTTATAAAATAAACTTTTTGGAACAGGACCCTTTTCCCAAGCATAATAATCCAAACCAGTTACTGATTTCCCAGTCTCTTTAAAGTGTGTAAAATCTAGATTAAATAATAATTTGCATATTTTGGTTTTCCCCGGATACTTGACTTTTTTTGTAAAATAAAGAATACTGTTAATTAATTTTTCTTTATTTATATATTCCATAAAATATTCATTCCTTCTTTGAAATAATCTTTAAAATATTTATTTTAGTTAATTAGCTATTTTTTATTTTATCATAAAAAATAGCTAAATACTATTTAGAGGTAGCAATATAATTATTCTATATTAATATACTACTATATTTATATGAAAAATCCTTCTTTTTTTGGAAAAAAATTAATAAATTAATGGGATTTGGTCTCGATATTTGACTTTTTAAATATGATGAAAGTCCGATACCTCATCGTTATAAATCCCCCATATTAAAAGTTAGAAAAAGCTACCGAATTATTGAGCTAGTATATGTATCCCTATTTTTTCAATTCTCTTGTTGTAAAATACTTATCAAGATTTGAATAGATTTATAATGAAAAAGAAAACCGTTTCTTTATTAACTTAGTTTTAGCTCTATTTGCTATTTTATCTATTCAGCTCTATTAATTTAACATTTTAGTATTTTGAATAGAATTAGTAAATTTATTTATTTTATCAATAATTGCTTGATAATCTGTACTTTCTAACTCTTCTAAAGAAACACAATTTAAATTTGCAATTTTATCAAGAAAATCCCCAATATTTGATTGAATTCTTTCTATTTTATTCAACTCTTTATAAAGACTTAATATACCAAAAGTACGTAATGATGTTATTCTGGTTTCAAGTGATATATATTCTTTTTGCCAATATCGAATATATTCAATATGTCTTGACCGATTAAATATTTGTATTTCTTCATCAATAATTATTGGAAATGTACGTTCAGTACATTTTTTTTCTTGGATAAACTGAATTACCTCATACATACAATTTACAGATTTCAAAAACGCATTACTAATTAAAATTATTACATAATCATGGTCGCGTATGGTATCCATAAATTTTTCTAAGCTTGAATAAGGAACTAGATCTCTTACATCTCTTGTTAGAGAAATATTCTTTGAATTAAAAAAATTGTCTATTTTATCGGCAATATCAGTATTACTGTGACTATAAGAAAGAAAAATCCTTGTTTTTTTGTCAATCACTTCTTCTAAGTTGCTTTTTTTATTATTAACAGATTTTTCTTCTAAATCTTCACTTTTTATATATAACTCAAATGCACGACGAGCTAAGAAAAGAGGAAATAAATATAAAATAACTCCTAAAATACTCATACTTGCATAAATCATAGCCATTGCAAAACCTATTGGAGTTAACCCTATCACAGAGTTAACAATATTTTCAATTGAATCTTTCATTAATGAAATTATGGATATTTTTCCTTCTAAGTAAATTGCTATAAAGACTGAATATGTATTGATAAGAAAATAAACAATAACAGAACCTATAATTGGTATTAAATAACTAATAAAGTTAACTTCACCACTAACCCCTCCTAATCTTTGATATATAATGCCAGCTATTCCAACGGATAAGATATATTGAGCGATATTAAAAATGCTTTTATACCACTCAGATTTTTTTGTAAAAATTAATATAAATATTTGACTTATTAAGGTTATAAAAATTGCAAATGCAGGTCCAAATATTAAAATTATCGTTAAATCTAATGGGAAAGAAATATTAAACACTGCTCCATAAGAAAAGTTAACTTGAAGAAATTCATCTAAAATATATAAAGTAATAAAAAAAGTTAATACTAACCAAATATTGGGGGGAAAATATAAAGAAGGATATAAATATATAAGAAGACTAATGGCTGCTCCTATTACTACTCCGGTATAAATTTTTAATTTTAATGACAAGTTATACTCATCCCCCTAAATATATTAAAAACTGCATTTAAACTTTATTTATTATATCAATTAGTACTTGTATATATTATATGAACTGTAATAATTCTTTTAGAATAATTTGCTTAGAAAAAATTTAAGTACACATCAAATTTTTTATAATATAAATTATTTTAGTTTTTAATTTCTTTAATGTTAAAGTCTATGTGATTTGCTATATTTCTAATAGCGATTACTACTTTTGGATCAAACATAATCCCAGACATATTTGTTATTTCCTTTAGTGCTTCCTCTTTGGTCAAACCTTTCCTATAAGGGCGTGGGGATGTCATGCTATCATATGCATCTGCTACTGCAATTATGCGCGATGCAATAGGTATATCCTCTCCAGAAAGACCTTTAGGATACCCTCTACCATTAAACTGTTCATGGTGATGCTCAATAGCTGCAGCAACTTTTTCTAAACCTTTAATTTTTCTCAATATATTTGCGCCGACTACCGAATGAGACTTTATTTGGTTAAATTCATTTTGAGTGAGTGCTTCTGACTTCATTAAGACACTATCTTTAAGGAATATTTTACCAAAATCATGTAATAGCGCAGCGATTTCAATTATATATCTTTCATTTTTATTAATATTCATTTCATTGCTAATAAGAGACGCCATCTTTTGTACTCTTATACTATGTCCTTTAGTATATGAATCCCTTGCATCAATAGCATCAACTAGCCCTTTCACAAGTTCAACTAGTCGAGATTCGCCCAAAGCCCATGAGAGTTCACGAATATCTTCTTTATCAAGGGTAGAAATTTGTTCAAAAAATTTCTGAAATGTGCAGTCAATCAACTCTACATGTCGATGTCTCCAGAGTAACTTTTCATATTTGGTATGATTAGGCCAAATTGCATATGACCAAATCTTGAAAGGTCCAAGTTCCTTAGTTATCTCAAACCATATCTCGCTGAGACTATAATCTGCAAAAGAGTATCCTATAAATATCAAAGGACATCTATATATATGTACTTGAAGCTGATGTAACAAAGCAAGTTTATTTGTGTAATTACGATGATAGTCATCTTCAGTTATAATCAGGGGAGTTTCTTCACTAAATGGATGAGAGATACATCCATGGAGCTTGTAGATAGGAACATAGTTCCTGCTATTTTCTATATTAGGGAATTCTTTGCTTTGTAGTATACGTATATATCGGCATTCCTTCTCAAAAGCTTGTTCATATCCTCTCTCAGTAAGCATATCGTAATTCGTTGTATAGATTGCTTTCCACTTAAACCTAGCTAACATAACATATCCAGAAGAAGGTGAAAGATTAGATAATCGCTCTTCAAGATATTTAACAAGGGGTAAACGACCAATTCCAGGCTTACTCTCTATATAGGCTGCTACTTTAGGTAATGGATCTTCACTATGGTAACCTTCTAGGAATTGGTCAGCAAGAGTTTTTGCAAGCTCCTTAGATGACGGTGCACCTGATCCAACAGAAGCTCCAGCCCCTAAAAAGAGAGCGCAATTCCCCTTAAGTATATCGTCTACAAGTTCGGCTGGAATAATCATAGCTATGTTCTCCTCCTTACTATACAAATCTTGATTAAAGTCAAATCTTTATTATTGCTATTATGATAAATAACTTTCGATTATTATTTATAATTATTTTATAAAATAATTATAAATCTTCATATAATAAGGATCTTTTCATTAGTTTTTGAGTACACCTAAATATATTGAAAATATATTCGAGATATAAAAAATTAAAAGTAAATAACGAATTACCGGATTCAAATATTTATTATTGGCAAATTAGATTTATCTAATTATTAACGGTTAAGATTTGCCCCTGAATTTCTTCATATTTTAAAATCTAACAAGATTTTTTTCTATTTCAGGGTAAATATTATCGATTTGTTTTTGAAGTTCAATAGTTTTATACAATGCTGTAACAATACGACAATATCGTGGTGCATCGTCCATCATTCTATCTTTTC
>JAHIPN010000171.1 GCA_018894595.1 bacterium | reverse complement strand
CCCTTCCAGGAACTCCTTATGTCTATCAGGGCGAAGAAATTGGAATGACAAATGTTGCTTTCGATAATATAGAAGACTATCGTGATATAGAAACTCTAAATTTCTACCGCGAAATGACTAAAAAAGGTCTTCCTAAAGAAAAAATTATGGAAGCTATCTATCGAATAAGTCGGGATAATGCCCGTACGCCCATGCAGTGGGACGATAGTCCTTATGCTGGTTTTACTACCGGTACCCCCTGGATAAAAGTCAATCTAAATTATCCAGAAATAAATGTTGCCCATGATTTAAAAGATTCAAATTCAATATTTTATTATTATCAAAAAATAATCCAGTTTAGGAAAGAAAATTTAATTATGATCTATGGAGATTATCGGCTTATTTTAGAAGATGATGAACATATTTATAGTTATTTGCGCACTCTTAATCAGGAGCGATTACTAATTATTCTTAACTTCTTTTCCAGCCAAACAATTTTTAATCTTCCGAAAGATATTAATTACCAAGAAAAAGAGCTATTAATCAGTAATTACAATGTTGAAGAAAAAGAAGATATTAAAAGTATATATCTGCGTCCTTATGAAGCAAGAGTGTATAAACTATACTAATTGTTAAAATAAAAAGGAGCAGATTAACTGATCTACTCCTTTTTATTTATATTATTTTTTATATTGCTTACTCATTTTACTCACAAGTTATGGCTTCTACCGGACAACCATCGACAGCCTCTTTGCATGATTCAATCAAATCATCCGGTACTTTGCTAACCTTTACTATCGCTATATCATCCTTCATTTCAAATACTTCGGGACAGGTATCTTCGCATAATCCACACCCGGAACATAAATCTTTATCAACTACGACTTTCATTTTACATTTTCCTCCTTCTATTATAATTGCCGATTTTAAAATTCATTAGGTAACTAAGTGTAAATCTAACACTACTTTAATTTTTATTTTCTTTGCGATTATCGACCAATAATTTATTAAAAATTTTATCAGATAATTCTCCTTATTAAAAGAAAAATTATTTGGACACCAAAAGCATACCTTAAAAGAAGATAAATTTCAAGTTCTTCAATAACTGTTTTTTATATTCCTTTAATAACCCCTATATCTCATACTCCATAAAATCCTCTGCTAATATAGTTTCGGGAAATACGCTCTGGGCCTCAACAAGTAAATCGCTCTCGGTTATTGCTGACTTATTACTATTCGAGCTATATCGAGGACTAATGTGAGTTAGTATTAATTGTTTGACCTGAGCCTCTTTAGCAATCCTGGCAGCTATTGTGGTAGTCGAATGGAAATTTCTCTTAGCTATGTCTTCTTCTTGTTGGGAGAAAGTTGTTTCATGAATTAGAAGATTAGCACCTTTAGCCAGATGCACTAAATTTTTACAATAGGCAGTATCGCCACAAAAGACTATCTTTCTCCCTTTTTTAATTTCGCTTATAAAATCATTACCCTGAAAGATTCTTCCATTGGGTAATTCAAGTGTTTTGCCTTCTTTTAGAGTGCGATAAATTGGACCAGGAGGGATATTCAATCGACGGGCTTTATCTACTAAAAAATGACTACTATCCTTTTTTTCTTCGACAGAATAGGCATAAGTTTTAATATTGTGATTTACTTCTGTGTATCGAACTATATACTCCCCATCTTCCCAGATAATTCCTACTGATACATTTGGAGGTATAATTTTTACCTCAATTTCATAAGGGATATAGGTTTTGGTTATATTTAAGGTTTCTTTTAAATATTTATCAAGGCCTTCCGGACCAAATATTTGAATTTTTTGCTGATTTTTTCCACCTCTCAAACCCCGGGAAGCCAATAGCCCCGGAAGTCCAAATAGATGATCCCCGTGTAAATGAGAAATAAAAATCTTCTCTAATTTAGATACCTTTAAAGATGTTTTCTGAATCTGCTGTTGAGTGCCTTCTCCGCAATCATATAACCATAATTTATTTTTATTAATAAAGATAAGAGCAATAGAAGATACATTACGTTTCAAAGTAGGCATGCCCGAACTGGTGCCTAAAAATATAACTTTCATTAATTTTCACCTAATTTCTTCATTATTTCTTCCACACTCGGTAGCCTGGCTTTTTAAAATTTCTATACCGTGCGGCAACGCTTCCAATACTATTTCTAAAGATTCTCTTACTCCTTTAGGGCTGCCCGGTAAATTTATAATCAAACTTTCTTTTCTAAACCCTGCCACCCCTCGAGACAATATCGCTCGATTGGTCTTCTTAAAACTTTCGCTCCTTATAATTTCACTAATCCCCGGAACTTCTTTTTCGATTATCGCCAACGTAGCCTCCGGAGTAACGTCTCTTTTGGCTAAACCTGTTCCTCCGGTAGTCAAAATTAAATCGAGATGTAATTTATCAACTGCTTTTATTAACTCCTCTTGAATAATTTCTTTTTCATCTGGAATAATTTGATAATATTCAACTTCTCCATTAATCTTCTTAATTAGTTCTTCGATTACTTTTCCACTTAGATCTTCTCTCTCTCCTCTTGATCCTTTATCACTTATGGTTAAAATCCCTACCTTAATCATCCTGAACCACCTCAATTTCATCACCGGCTTTTACTTTTCCGCCCTCTAAAACGCGGGTAAAAATCCCTTCTCGAGGCATCACACAATCCCCAATCTTTTTCCTAATTTCGCACCCCTGGTGGCATTCTTTTCCTATCTGGGTTACTTCCAATAAAACATTTTCTCCAACTTTCAATCTT
>JAHIPN010000170.1 GCA_018894595.1 bacterium | reverse complement strand
TCTTGAATAATATTGCTAATAAATTGCTTAAGATAGCCTGTACTATAATCCGGAATAATACCCGGTATATCAAAGATTATCGATCAATACACCCTATGTATTTAAAAAGTGCTTGACAAAGTCATAGTGTTCGCAATGACACACGAGGTAGGGGCTCGATGAATCGAGCCCGTCTGTTTCTTGGTTGGAGAGTTTAATTTCAAACTGGTTAACTGGCAAACAGGGTAACTGGATAACTAATGTGCGATACGATATACGAGTAAAGAGGGAAACATTAATTGACAAAAAGAGACTACTATGAAATCTTAGGAGTAAAAAAAGATGCTACTCCTGAGGAAATAAAAAAAGTTTATAGAAAACTTGCCCTTAAATACCACCCAGATAGAAATTCATCTGATGGCGATGCTGAAAAGAAATTTAAAGAAATCAACGAGGCCTATCAAGTACTTAGTAACCCGGAAAAAAGAGTAAGATACGATCAATTTGGTTCAGCCGAAGGAATGGGAGGATTTGATTCTCAGGGAAGAGGTTTTTCTGATTTCGGTAACTTCGGAGATTTTGGTGATATCTTTGATTCTTTCTTTGGAGCAAGAACTCGAGGAAGTGGGGGAGGAACACGTTCTCAAAGAGGAGCTAATTTAAGATATAATTTAGAAATAAGCTTCGAAGATGCTGCTTTTGGCAAGGAAACCAAAATAGAAGTCCCAAGCTGGGAAACTTGTCCAGAGTGCAAAGGAAATGGAGCCAAACCCGGGACTTCTCCACAGACCTGCCCTGATTGCCACGGTACGGGTGAGATTAGAAGCAAACAAAATACGATGTTTGGCCAATTTGTTAATATAAATACTTGCCCTCGATGTGGGGGCGAAGGAAAAATAATAAAAGATGCATGTACCAATTGTAGAGGTACAGGAAAAATAAAGAAAAATAGAATAGTAAAAGTGAAAATTCCTGCTGGTGTAGATACCGGCCACAGGTTACGAATATCTGGAATGGGAGAACCGGGAGAAAAAGGTGGTCCTTCTGGTGATCTATACCTCGTTTTATACGTAAAACCTCATAAAATATTTAAACGTACAGGGGTTGATATTAATTGTACTCATTCAATTAGTTTTGTAAAAGCTGCTTTTGGTGGTGAAACCAGCGTCCCTACTTTAGAAGGAAAGGTAAAACTAAAGATACCCGCTGGTACCCAACCAAATAGTGTCTTCAGATTAAAAGGAAAAGGAATGTTTAAAATTGGAACTCAGTATCGAGGAAATCAATATGTTAAAATCATAGTGGAAATACCTAAAAAGATGAATGATAAACAAAGAAATTTATTATTAGAATATGCAAAATTAAGCGGAGAAGATTTAGAGAAATTAGGAGAAAAAGGTATTTTTGCGAAAATAAAAAATGCTTTTGAGCAAAATGATTAAGATAAAGAAATAAGCATCGAGTATCGAGTAAAAAAATCAGTTCTCAAAACTATTTTCGGACTTTTCTGTCATTGCGAGGCGAAGCCGTGGCAATCCCTTTTAATAGGAAGCAATATTATGTTTATATAATGACTAATAAAATAAATACTGTTTTATATACCGGATATAATGGGATTGCTTCGGTCGTTTTACTCCCTCGCAATGACATAATAAGAAATACAAACTATATACTCGATACTGTTTTTGCTTTTATTTCCTTAACCAGCTAACCAGGTAACCAGCTAACTAATTTTAAGGAGGAACATTTATTATTAAAGTTGCCCTTAAAACACTTGGATGTAAAGTAAATCAATACGAGACAGAAAGCATTATCAGTTTTTTTAAAGATAAAGGCTTTCAAGTAGTAGATTTTCACCAAATTGCTGATGTATACATAATAAATACTTGTACTGTCACTCAGGAAGCAGATAGAAAATCTAAACAGATGATAAGAAAAGCTATCCGCCAAAACAGAAAGGCAAAAATAATTGTAACCGGCTGCTATGCACAATCTAACTATGAAGATCTACAAAAAATAGAAGGGATCAGTCTGATAGCAGGGAATGGGGAAAAAAATGATATTTTACAACAACTAGAAAAAATAGATCTCCATGATACGGTTATTAGAGTAAAGCCTGCAAAATATCTGAAAAAATATGATAGTATTCTAAAAAACAAAGCAAGCAGCTTACATACCCGCGCCTGGCTAAAAATACAAGATGGCTGCAATAGATTCTGTACTTACTGTAAAGTTCCATATGTTAGAGGTTCTGCTCGGAGTAGATACGTAGAAGATGTATTAGAAGAAGTTTCTAATTTAAGTAGTAATGGGGTTAAGGAAGTAGTCCTTACAGGAATTAATTTGGGAACATATGGCAGAGATATAGATAAAGGAAAAATAAATTTAGCAAAATTAATTTCTCTGATTAGCAATTTTAAGGGAATAAAAAGAATTCGTTTAAGTTCAATAGAATTAATAGACATTGATGCTGAATTATTAAATACTTTTAAAAGCTGTTCTAAGTTTTGTCACCACCTACATATTCCTCTGCAAAGTGGTGATGATAAAATTCTTAATCTTATGAATCGCCCTTACGATACCTCGATTTTTTATCAAAAGATCTCCCTGATAAAAGAAACAGTACCTGATGTAGCCATTACTACTGATATTATGGTGGGTTTCCCCAATGAAGATAGTAGCAGTTTCAGCAAAACCGTTAATTTTGTTCGTAAAATTTGCTTTGCAAAAATACACGTTTTTAAATATTCTAACCGTAAAGAATGTTTAGCAGCTTTGCTGCCTAATAAAGTCGATAATAGAACCAAAAAAGAAAGAAGTAAAAAGTTACAAGAATTGTCTAAAGAACTATTTTATGATTTTCAAAAAAAATTCCTCAATTCGATTGCTGAAATTTTAATTGAAGACGAGATAAAAGATAAAGAAGGAAGAATCTATTCCCGCGGTATCACCTCTAATTATATTAAAATAATAATTCCTGATTTTATGGGTAAAAAAGGTGAAATCGTTCGAGTCAAATTAAACCAAATCTCATCTAATTATATCGTTTCAAAAATATTGCTAAAATAATAGTTTTATGTTATAATTATTCGTGCTTAAGTAAAAAGGTTATTCTCCTCAAAAGAGTGGTATTCAAGACCACTCTTTTGTTATATATTAAGCAATTAATTTACTCGAAATATTTTAATAGAAAGGAGGATGGAATATATTATCATATGAATGTAAATTTAGCCAAAGTATTAGAAGAAATTGAAAAAGAAAAAGGTATATCAAAAGATATATTGATAGAAGCGATTGAATCAGCGATAGTGTCTGCATATAAGAAAAATTATTCAAATAATATAGATGATATAAAAATAGATATTTCTAAAGACAGTGGAGAGATTAACGTATTTACCAAGAAAACTATTGTACAGAAAGTTTCAGAACCTTTAAAAGAAATTAGCATAGATGACTTGTCAATATCAGACAAGGAGAAGTATAATATTGAGGATACTATTTTAATAGAAACTACGCCTAAAGAATTTGGAAGAATAGCTGCTCAAACAGCAAAACAAGTAATAGTCCAGAAGATTAGAGAAGCTGAAAGAAATGTAATCTATGAAAAATATATTGATAAAGAGAGAGATATTGTTACCGGAGTTGTGCAGAGAATAGAGCATGGAAACGTAATTATAGATTTAGGAAGAACGGAGGCCATTCTTTTATCTAACGAACAAATTAGAAATGAAGAATATTACAAGGGGAAAAGAATAAAAATTTATATCCTTGAAGTAGCAAAAACATCTAAAGGACCCAAGATAATTGCATCCAGAACCCACCCTGAATTATTAAAACGTTTGTTTGAATTGGAAATCCCTGAGATTCATGAGGGGCTTGTTGAGATTAAGAATATTGCTCGCGAAGCAGGCAAGCGATCAAAAGTTGCAGTTTGTTCTAAGGACGAAAGGGTGGACCCGATAGGGGCATGCATAGGTGATAGGGGTTCACGGATAAAATTAATTATGCAGGAATTAAAAGATGAAAAAATTGATGTTATAAAATGGAGCGATGATGAAAAAACATTGATTGCTAATTCTTTAAGCCCGGCCAAAGTTTTACTGGTAAATCTTTTTGAAAAGGAAAAGACTGCTACGGTAATTGTACCAGACCAGCAACTTTCTTTAGCGATTGGGAAAGAAGGACAAAATGCAAGGCTTGCTGCAAAATTAACCGGATGGAAAATAGATATAAAAAGTGAATCAGAGCATAAAGAGGAGAATGATCCGGATTCAAAAAATGATTTAGAGAAAAAATAACATTAACCTTAAAAAGGTATTTATATTGGTTAATTGGTTACTTGGTTAAGAAAAT
>JAHIPN010000169.1 GCA_018894595.1 bacterium | reverse complement strand
TTAATCTTACCAGAAATTTCAACAAGTCCATGAGACACAAATTTCATCATTCTATACAGGATTCAGGATTCACCCTTCCCCAGCTTTCAGTAATATCGATGCTGGAAAAACATGGAGAACAGAAGGTAAGTGAATTAAGTTTAAAAATGGGATTATCTGACAGCACTGTATCGGGAATCCTGGATAGGCTCGAAAAAAAAGATATCATAAAACGCGAACGCACTAAAGATGACCGACGAGTGGTAAAAATATCTTTAACCGGAAAGAGTAAAGAATTCTGCAATGATTTTCGCCGAAAAAAAGAAGAATATTTTACCCAGCTGCTAAAAAACCTTTCCGAACAGGAGATAAAAGATATAATCAAAGGGCTGGAAATTCTTAATTGTGTACTCGCCAATGACGAACACCATATGCAATAAATAAATATTAAATTAGCACATCTAAAGCGACGTCTTAAAGAAAAAATCGTAATAGGAAAAAATTCATGAAACAGTTAACTGTCCGATTGGGAGAAGAAAAAATAAGTAAACTTTTGGTAAATTTATCTTTACCAGCAACTATCGGTATGATGGTAACCGCATTGTATAATCTTGTTGATACTATCTTTGTAGGAAGAGGTGTAGGTGCTATCGCTATCGGGGGATTAACCATTGCCTTTCCTATTCAAATGGTTATCATGGCTTTTGCCCATATGATAGGAATTGGAGCAGCATCCGCCATATCCAGAAGTCTGGGAGCAAAAGATGTAGAAAAAGCAGATTACGTTGCCGGAAATTCCTTTTTGTGTGTTATTATTTTAAGTTCAACAATGGCTGCCATCGGTCTTATTTTTACCGAACCTATGTTAAAATTCTTCGGTTCGACGGAAACCATCTTGCCTTATGCTAAAGATTATATAACTATAATACTCTGGGGTAGTATTTTCTTTTCCTTTGCCATGTCTTCTAATAACCTAATCAGGGCAGAAGGTAATGCCAAAATAGCCATGACCACAATGCTCATTGGTGCAATATTGAATATGATCTTAGATCCGATCTTTATATTTATTTTTAAGTTAGGGATTAAAGGCGCTGCTCTGGCAACTATTATTTCTCAATTTATCTCTTTTCTCTATGTACTAAAATATTTTTACAGTGGTAAAAGTTCATTAAAAATAAAACTGCACCACCTAAAACCCAGGATGCATATCATAACCGAAATATTTACGGTAGGATTTGCCTCTTTCGCCAGAATGGTTACCGGAAGTATTGTTGCCATCATTGTAAATAACTCTTTAAGAATTTTTGGTGGAGATATTGCCTTGATAATTTTCGGCATCATTCATCGGGTTATTATGTTCCTGTTTATGCCTTTATTTGGAGTGGTACAAGGAATGCAGCCTATTGTAGGTTTTAATTATGGTGCAAAAAAACTTGATAGGGTAAAAGAGACTCTCAAATTATCGCTTATCACCACTACCGTCATCGCCACTTTTGGTTGGCTGATAATAGAACTGTTCCCTTTTGCAATTATAAGTGTATTCACCAGGGATGCAGAAATAATAGAAAAAGGCTCTACTATAATGAGGATAGTTATCTCTGTGATACCCCTAATCGGTATACAGATAGTGGGGGCTGCTCTATTTCAATCTTTGGGGAAAGCAGTTCCTTCGTTAATACTGGCTTTACTCAGACAAGTTCTATTATTTATCCCTTTAGTTATCATACTGCCGCGGGTTCTTGGACTTGAACTTTTGGGTATCTGGATTGCCTACCCAGCTGCTGATATTTTGTCGGTAATCCTCACTGTTTTGTTTTTAAGAAGCGAATTGAAAAAGATGAGCTTAAGTATGTGGTGAGTTATGCCGGATAACCGTTCCCTGGTAGGTTCTAGTAGGTTTATTGTGATTAGAGTGGTCCTTCTAAATATTTAGAGAGGATGCGTCCGGGGTCATCAAAGGATACTAATAAAGAAAAACAGGCCAGTGCGTGAATAAATTCTATAGGATAATCCATCTGACTCCAGACCTTAAATCCATCCTGGGCCAGCCAGGCAATGCCTACCTTTTTATAATATTTAGGTTTTTTGATATCCCCTTCGGCCTGGCTGCAGGCAATTATACAGGGTTTCTCCTTTTCAAGATAAAAAAACCGAAAATAATTTAAAACATTGACTGGGGCATTCCCAGCTCCAAAACCATAAATACAAACTATTTTTTTATCTTCGCTAAGCTTTCGCTCTATACCCGGGGTGCACATAAACCAGCCTACTTTTTCACAGATATTTCGTACCTTCTGCGAACTATAATTTAGAATCTTGTTTGTTTCATCAGAAGGAACATATTTTATCTTTGATGAAAAGCTTCTCCTTTTGCTTTTGAGAGCCCAGTCAGGATTAAAATAGACTGGTACGCCGTTAGTGGTAATAAATATATCCGGATGCAAGGCATGGGCTTTATGTGCCCGGGCGCCGGGAATCAATTTCCAATTACAATAAATCCATACTCCGGGAAAATCTGAGCACACCACTTGGGCGGCCCCGCGTAAATTTACCGTAACATCTTCCGGCATATAGTCTAAGGTAAGTTGACTTCCGGTGATAACTATGGGAATAGGAATTTGGGGGAAACAAATACTGAGCCAGGATGATAGATAAGCCATAGTGTCTGTTCCGTAAAGAATAAGCACGCCATCAAGGCCTTTTTGAAGTTCTTCTACTATGATAGAAGTGATTTTTAGCCAGTGTTCCGGACCAAGATTAGAACTATCTTCTCCCGGCATTCCTAAAGGTTCCTGACAGATTAATTCTACTTTTTTATCCTGAAAAAATTTTTCTACATAACCATGCAGCGATTTAAACATTTTATTATTCGGACCTGTAACCTTGCCCTTACCCTGAAAACCACTGACTATAGTCCCTCCTGTAAAAATCACTAACACTCTCTTTTCCCGCTTCATTTCTACCACCTCTTAACCAATTAATCTCAAAATAAACAAAATAGCAACAAAGGAGTGCCTTTATCACTTCCTAAAGATACCTATAGACAATATAGCATAAAAGATTTTAAAAATCCTACTTGCTTGCTTTTTTATTTTATTACAACCCTTAAACAATCCCTCTTAATTAATCCAAAATGAAAAAGGGGATAGAGGGTCATTTTAATCACTTCTATCCCCTTAAGCTTTCATCCAAATTTCAAATCTAAAAATTTGTAAGTTTATTGCTCGCCTATTCACCTATAATCAATAATGAATAGTTGGTTGAGTCAACCTGATTATAGTCATAAAGCTCTACAACGCTTCCGTCAACAGTATGATTATCACTGGCAGTAAGAGAAATATAGATTTCATCATTACCTTCTACCTCACATTCCAGAGCAAGTAATTGAGCAGTTGGCGGATTTATAGTAATCACCATCTTTTTAGAATCTATTTCTATCCAATCTTCATCATATACTTTTAAAGTATAAGTCAAATTAATATTGTTGTTCCAGGCTTCATAAAAGGGCTTCTGTATCACTCCTATCAGTTTGATTTTCTTTAATCCTTTTTCTATCGGCATGACATAGAACCTGGCTTCTTTTAGGAAAATATCACTGGAAATAAACTTATCAGGCTGAACTTTTTCTGCATTTTCAAAACTGTTTCCGCCATTCAATTTCTGAATACCGTATTCCTCAAATGCCGATACTTCTCCTTCTTCTGTTAATTCCCCACTTACTTTCACCTTTAGAGTATAGGGAGATGGGTCAATTACACCCCAATTATAAGGAGGTATGGGATATCTTTCTCCATTGTGGTTATTCGAAGCTGAAACTGCTATATAAACCCATCCGGTCTTATCGGCTACCCATGTCACCTTGAAAGTTGCCAAGTCTTCGGTAATTCCTTCAACTGTAAAACTATTTGCTGCTACTTCATTAAAATCATTATCTAATAATTGAAGATGGAAATCTTGATAAATCACATTATTATGTGCTTCATAGGGTGATTTTTTTACAATCATCACTGCTTTTACTTCTTGTCCTTTATAAACTTTAGTCTTATAAAACTTTAATTCGTGCAAGTATATTCCATCTTTAAAATCACCCGGTTGGATTTCCGGTGCATCGGCAATCCAGAGTGATGCCTCAGCTGCTTCTCCTGCCGCTTCATATCCCTCAAATGTGCGCTCTTTGATTTCTTCTAAAGATTGCTTTAACTGATCAGCATCTTTTGCATCATAATAGGCACCATCAGTAGCTAAAGCAATTGCTTCTAACTGTTCTCTGGTCTGAGCGTCAACATCAAATCCAATACTGTATATTTTTATATTATATCCCTGAGCCCTTAATTGTTCTGCTACTGCTACCGGGTCACCACCACAGGACTCCTTCCCATCACTTACCAGTACAATCATGTTGTTGTGTTCCTCACCGGGAGGAAAGTCTTTACTGGCTAATTCCAAGGAATAGGCAATTGGGGTAAAACCGGTAGCTTCAGCTGCCATTACTTCCTGTTTGATTAAATCTGCATCAATAGGTACTATGGGGGCAACCAGCACAGAGTCCAGACAACCTTCCTGCTTGCTCATCGAAGGATTAAAATTAGCTCCATAAATTCTTAAACCCACATTGGCATCCTTTCTTTCAGCAGCAATATTCTCAATCAATCCACACAATACCCTTTTAGCGGCATCTATTTTTAATTCGCCACTCGTTAATTTCTCATTCATACTATTGGATGAATCCAATATATATTCTATGTATAAATTTGATTCTGCAAAACATGTACCAGCAATTAAAATTAGCATGAAAATAGTCAGTAAAATTGTTATTTTACTTTTCATATTATTATATCCTCCTTAATTTTTTTATTTCCAAATAACTAAATACATTTTCATTCGCAAATAAATTATTTCCTAATATTTAATTTTTTATTATTCTCCTACTCTTCTTCTCTTCCTCCTTTTAAAAAATTTCTTACAATTTAAATCAGTTTACTCTTAGCTTCTCAAAAAATAAAAATTAAGCCGGTAACCTATCCTGACTCCTTTATAGGAAGTTTTAGATCTATGGCTTTGCGTCCTACCCTTTCGGATAGTTTGCCTTTATCATGCTTTCAGAAAATTTTTATTCTTTTTTAAAATAACTCCACTATTTATAATATTCCCTAAAACAGTAAATTTTCGACATTGGTCGGTAAATTTGTTATTTTCGCCAAATAAAAAACCTGCCAGAGGACCGTCCCCTGGTAGGTTTGTCAGGTTAACTTAAACTCTGCCCAGTGATAACTATTAGGCCCTTCTTTTTTTGCCACATACATAGCCTTATCTGCACTTTTTATTAAAATCTCTCCTTCTTCCCCGTTATCAGGGTACAAAGCTATTCCAATACTTGTATTCACATATATCTTATTTTCCCCGATTGAAAAGGGCTCATTAAGAGAACTAAGTATTTTTTGGGCAACATCTACAGTATTCTCTCTGGGCTGGGCAAGTCGGGGCAATAAAATAATGAATTCGTCTCCTCCTAAACGACAAATGGTATCGGTTTTTCGCAGAAGCTTACTGAATCTTTTTGCCACTCCTTGAAGCAGCTGGTCTCCAACATCATGGCCAAATTTATCATTAACCTCTTTAAAATTGTCCAAATCCAGAAACATCAGGGAAAATTTTTTCCGTTCTCTTCTGGCATAAGCTATCTCCTGTTTCATTCGATCATAAAATAACACCCGATTGGGTAATTTGGTTAGATAATCATACAAGCTAAGAAATTTTAATTTTTCCTCTATCTGTTTTCTCTCAATTGCAGTAGCTACCTGTTGAGAAACAAATTCCATAAGTTTTATATCTTTTTTGGAATAAATGTCCGGATCAATGTAACTTTGCAAAATCATAGAGCCGATAATCTTACTTTCTATCTTTAAAGGGACACCTAACCATGCCTGTTTATTGGTTATAACATCACAGGAATTAAAATCGCCCCGGGCAATCATCCTTTTATATTTATTATAATTCAGCAGTAATGATTCCCCTGTTCTAAAGATATAATGAAAAATGTTATCAGAATCACTGTATTTTGAGATTACAAAGTTCTCATCTCTTTCTCCTGTTTCATCAGCATAATAAGGAAAGTAAAGTTCGTTCTTCTCTTCATCGAACAAGGCAATGTAAAAATTAGTCGTATCGATAATAGTACTGAGCTCTTCGCGAATAACAGGATAGAGTTGCGTTAAGGAAATATCGGAGTTAGCTGCCCGGGAAATATTGTATAGTACGTTATTTACTGCTTCATTTGCTTTACGATTAGTAATATTATTTAGTAAAAATATTTTTCCGGTAGTTTGCCCATTTACCTGGTTTAAGGTAACAGAAACAGAAACATGAATTAATTTATTATTTTTTTTCTTTGCTATCAATTCCAAATCGGCAAAAACACGGTCACTACCCAAAATTTGTGTACGCCAATTAGTCAATACCCTTTCAATATGTTTACCTCTCATCTCCTCAAGTTCATAGCCAAAAAGCTCTTCAAATTGTTTATTTGCTTCCAGAATAATTCCATCCATATCGGTATAGGCCAACGCTTCCGGCGAATTTTTAAATAGACCGATAAACTCCTGCCTACTTCGCTGAAGTACTTGTTCGTTCTTCTTAAACCTGGATGTATCACTAAAAATAGGTTTTGCCCTTAAATCTTTTTTCCCATTTTTATTATTCGGACTATCTGGTTCCTCTTTTGGTCGCTTTAATTTATTTACCAATCTATTTAAATAACTACCGTCTTTTCTTTTTTTCCTCATTTACCTATCTCTTTTCCTTTTTCCTTTAAAGGTGTTTTATATATTTATACCACATAATTTTTAAAAATCCTCTTTTTGCAGAAATAAAAATGTAGCAAACGATTAAATTATTTTATTTTCTAATTTGTATTATA
>JAHIPN010000168.1 GCA_018894595.1 bacterium | reverse complement strand
TCATTATTTGTAGAATTGATAGAATTAGTTTATGATAAGCATAAGAATCTATAAAGATATACCATAAGGAAAATTAGTGGTTAATTTTAGAAACTTTACCTAGAGTCGTGCATAAACGAAGTAGTTCGATTATTCTAATGTATATGAAATAAAGAAGGGAGAACTAAAATGAAAAAGATAATGAAAAATCAAAACATTAAATTTTTGTACAGAATGACAAATTACTTTTTGTTAGTGGGCATCATATTTGCTTTGATGGCAGGCAGCGCTTATTGTGTGGTCTTGAGTATTTCTCCGACTATCTCTCTTGAAGAAGGTGAGTTAAAGCTGGATAGGCTTAAAATGGCAGTTGCCGGCGAATTTTTTGGGGTAGATACTAAGTTAATGTTAAATTATCGTCAGAGAGGGTTCCATCCTGAAGATATTGTTAGTGCTTTATTTTTCTCAGGGGATAGCCAAAGACCGCTTAGTTTAATTTTTGTCCTTCGGAAGGGAGAAGAGGATTGGAGCAGGGTTGCTGGCATATTAGGATTACCCTCTAATGCTCATGGTATGCAGATGGCCTTAACCCACGGGAAAGGTAAAAAAGTAGGGTTAAAAAGGAAATTAGCTTCAGAAGGATATATCTTTCTCAGTTTTATAAGCGATTATTATAAGATTGAGATGGATAGATTATGGTTTTATATCGAAAAAGAATTTACTCTAAATGATATTCTCCTGGCGGTGAATTTAGGAGCACATCAGGGGATTAGTTTTGAATTATTACTGCAGGACCGGGAGAGGGGAGTAGACTGGTCTTTAATATTAAGACAAAGAAATATCCCGGAAGAAAAACTATTTTTACCCCATAAATCTGAAATAAAATATAAGAATAAACCAGCAATCAAATAATAGATATAGATAAAAAGCCTGCCAGGGGACAAAGCCTGCCAGGGGACGGTCCTCTGGCAGGTTTTTCAGGAATTGCTGGACGGCGGGATAACTAAAGAGTTTAAGAGAAAATTAATAAATTATTTTTGACATTACTTATTGCATTACAAGGGTAAAAATATGACAGAAATAATTTTAGTTGGCATAATATCGGCTACAAGCGCCTTGTTGGGTGTTTGCATAACTCAACGTTATGAGTTAAGAAAAAGGGAATCCGAAGAAAGGAGATGGTATGCAGACTATTTTTTGGGAAGAAAAATTGATGCGCTAAATAATCTATATGCTACACTTTTTGATTGCTATTTTACCATGAATTTTTATGGAAATTGCTCTCCATCTACGCTTCAAGAGTTCAAAGAGAAAGTCCAACCAAAAGAGGAGGCTTATTTGCGAGCTAAAGTAATGGCATCAATTTATCTCGACGGTGAAGCAGACAAGATAATGTCCGAAGCTTTAGGCGCATTTAGGCAGGCGAGTATGTCTATCTGGTTAAGCCTGCCTAATAACCAATGTCCTGTGAACAAGAACTCATATAGTCCGAGCACTAAACATTTGAATTGGTCAGACTTCAAGGGAAAATATGATAAGGCAGTTGCTTGTCTAAAGGAAATGATTAATCCAAAAATTCTTGAGAGTGTTGAAAAAACCAAACAAATGCCTTAAAATCGATTGTAGAGTTAGTGTAAACTTTAGTGGGGTATGGAGTCTTGACAAACATAATTTCAGTGTCGTATCATAAAACATACAGTACGTAAATTAGGTATCCGAAAGTGGTGAAAGTTTAAAACAGGACCTATCCCCAACCTGTCATTTCGTGCTATGTATCATGTATCTGACAGTGACTAACGACTATTCACTGTCGACAAAATAAAAAAGGAGGATTTTAAAAATGTCAACAAGAATATTATTCCCAATCAGAAGAAAAATGCTGACCTATGTTCTGGTCGCCTTAACATTGCTACTTTGTTTTACTGTTATCGGAGTCGGTTACTCACAGACTCCTGTTCAGGGGGAAGCAGAAAAGATGAAAAGCATTCAAATTATTAACCCCCGCCCACCTTTTTCTCTTAAATTATGGTTGGATAAAGAAGGCAGAACAACCTATCAGGCCGGGGAGAGAATCGAGATTTTTTTCCAGGCTTCTCAGGATTCATTTGTCCGGATATATGGCTATGACAGCGAAGGCAGAGTAAAAATTCTTTTCCCTAACCAGTATTCACCCCACGATTTCGTAAGAGCGGGAGAAACTAAATCCATCGAAGGAATAATTGATGCTAACACCAGGCCTGGCATAGAATATGTTCAGGGGTTTGCCATTACCAGATCGATAAGCTTTAGCCCAAGTGAAAAAGGGTTAATTTCTAAACAATTTATGCCCGAAGTAAGCCCGGATTATAAAAAATATACCCAAACTATTAGAGGTATAATAGCAACCATACCTCCTACTGCCTGGACCTCGAGCAATCTATTGAGCTATACGGTAAGACCAATTCCTCCCCCTCCAACCAATTATGGCAGAATTATTGCCCATTCCAAACCTAACGGCGCTGAAGCATACCTGGATAATAATTATATGGGGACAACTCCTATTAATTTAGATAGGATTACTCCGGGACAGCATCGTATCAGGTTTGTTATGGCCGGTTATCAGGATTGGAGTAAGGATGTCTCCGTTTCTCCTTCCCGGACTAGCACAGTTTCTGCCAATTTAGTTCCTATCCCGGAATATGGTAGAGGTGCACTCTCCATTTACTGTAATGAAGATAGGGCTAACATCTATTTGAATGGGAACTACCAGGGAAGAACTTCTGCTAGACAGTTAGTGGAATTAAAGAATATTAAACAGGGTTATTATGAGTTGATGATTACCAAAGAGGGGTATCGGGATTGGATTAGTACTATTTTAGTTATTTCTAACCAAACCCAGTCGGTCTCTACCTACCTGGCTCCCGAAATAAGCCAGGGTTCAATTACGGTTTATTGTAATGTCAGTGGAGCAAAAATATTTGTAAATGGAACTTATATAGCAGCTACCTCTTCTTCTCAGGCAATAACTTTGGAAGAGATTAAAGAGGGATTATATGAGATTACCCTGACTAATGATGGGTATAGGACCTGGGTAGAAGAGATATGGGTATATGCCGGTGAAGCTACTCCTCTGGATGTTAGGATGAACAAGATTACGATGGAGTATTAAGATAATTCTAATGAAAAATACATAAAAGGTAATAAAAATTAAAAAGGGCTCTATACCATAGAGCCCTGAAATATCAAGAGCAGGAAAAATATCTACTCGCTCAAAATATTTATCTAAAATTTTTTATAATGTGCAAAATCTAAAATGAAAGGAGGTGTTAAAAATGAAAAAGTGTATACTTATGCTCATTTTGGTTATGGTTTTTAGCCTATTTATCACCAGCTTTGCCCAGGCACAATTAACTGATGAGGAAATCAAAGTAGATAGATGTATTGCTGTATTGGCGGAAATGGCTTCCCGTAAAGATCAGGCTGGGGCATTTGGCCAGCTTTTAAGCAGGGCAAAAGGAATCGTCATCTACCCCAGAT
>JAHIPN010000167.1 GCA_018894595.1 bacterium | reverse complement strand
TTCCGCTAGGTTTGGTAGTTAGAGAATAAGTTAAGGTATCCCCATCAGAATCAGTAGCAGTTACATCATAGCTGTATGGTTCGTCTTTGGTTGCAGAAGTAACTGCGGTAGAAGTTATTGTTGGGGGATGATTTACGTCTCCTACCGTAATAATTACTTGATCACTATCACTTGCTTCCCCATCACTTGCTTCACAAGTAACCGTATAGTTTCCTTTGGTAGATGGGGCCTTCCAGGTTATGGTTGACCCTGAGGTACTTCCCTCAAATGTCCCATCTGTTTTAGTCCAAGTGTAAGTAAGAGTATCTCCAACATCCTCGTCAGAGGCAGTACAGGTTATGGTGGTAGTTTGGTTAATATTAACACTGGAGGGATCAGCGGTAAGGCTAGAGATTACAGGAGCATGGTTAATTCCACCAAAAGGTCCATCCGCCTGGGCTATGATTTTTTGCAAATTGGGAAATATGGTCAGATCAGCAGAAGCGAATACTTGACTAAAGATTTTTATCTCCACTCCAGCTTTGGCTATTATACCTACATAGATCTTCCACCAGGGATTTTCATAAATATCCGCTATCACCTTTCCGTATAAAGTTGCCTCACAATAAGGGCCAACCACCGCATCTAGTTTACACTCTAATTTCGGGCCAACCCCAAATGTTACTGCCCCTCCTGTAGATAAGGATAATGATGGGGGAGAAAAACTATTTTCATGGCTGCTTATTGGCTGCCAGTTGCCATTATCAAACTCAAGACCAGCAGTATAGGTATCTTTATCAGTTACCTCAGCAGTTATTTCAGCGAATATTTCACCATCTACATTGGCACTTATGGTTATTTTGGAAGAAAGGACAAAGGGGAGAGGGCCAATCCAGATTAGTTGGGTTCCCAGGGACTGTGTCCATAATACTTTTTTATAAGAAAATAATTTTACTGAACCACCGACAGTGACCCCTAATTTTTTTTCAACTGTTACTGTATTCTGAAATTCTAATTTTTTCAATTTGTGAGGGAAAGCAATTTTGCCAGAAAGTAATAAATTATAATCGAAAGATATTTGACCGGTTAAAGTAATATTATCTTCTTTAGTCTCAGGGTTATTATCACCATTATAGATAATTGCATCAATTTTAAAATTAAATTCAAGAAGTTCTATTTTGCTGTCTTTAATTGTAGATTTATCCTTTATAAATTCTATTCCTTTTACATAGTAAACGGGCTCTTTTGCATCTTCTGCTTTTAGTGCTTCATTAAAATAAAATTCACCCTGTTCTATGGCTTCTTCTAAAGAGGCAAATTCAGTTTCCACAACAATTTCACTATTACCTTTTCCTCCTTTAGTGATATTTGTGACTTTACGAAGTAAGCCTTCTGGCGTATTTTCAGTTACCCCCATAGCTATAATATCTCCTGGGACTAACTCTTCTAATTGGGGAGTAGATTTTCCAAAAACAATAGTACTTTGATTTTCTGTGACAGAAACTATTTCTTGTATTGTTTCTTCTTCTACAACTTTGGTGGTATCTGGAATGATAGTTTCTATGGGTTCTGGTTCTGGAATTGGTGGGGTTGTAGGAATTCCTCCTCCACAGCCGGAATAAACCAATACTATTATACTTAAAATTAATATACCTAAAATTATCTTATTTCTCTTCATTTCATTTTATTTCCTCTTATAATTTATTAAATATTTAAATTTAAATTCTTTTTCTTAAATATCTTTAAGTTAATTTGCTCAAATCGTAGCACTTCTATTATTCTATCCGCCTACAGTAACATATATATAATCATATTTGGTAATTCCATCACGAGTATAAGAGACTTTAATATTGGTAGATCCTGTTCCTACACTCTCAACTTTTACATTCGGGATAGCCATAACTATCTTGGCCACTGAGGTATTATAGCCACTATAGGTGGCATCACCTAGCGCCAAGGAGCTGGTAGAGGTAGTTCCATCTGACCATAACCAGCCAAGTATTATCTCAGAGATATATTTAGTTTGTCCGGCAGCGGTGAAGCTCATGGTATCAGGGCTTACCGTCAGGCTCGTTAAAGTTTTTGTAAGAGTAGAAGTAGTGGTAAATTCCACCCAATCTCCAGTGCCTGTCCCATGGGAGTTATCAGCATAAGCTGAAAATCTATAGTTATGTCCAGAGGTTAGACCGGTCTTGGTTTGAGAATACTCTCCAGTTCCATAACTCCCTGTGGTATAAATAGTG
>JAHIPN010000166.1 GCA_018894595.1 bacterium | reverse complement strand
TTCAAAAAGCACTACATCAAACCCCAATTCTTTACATTTATCTCTAAATCCCTCAGCACAACTTAATGGGAACAGATCATTTGCTGCTATAATAGCTACTGTTTTAGGTTTAGGGTCTAAATTCTCTGCCATATAAGCTATAGGTACCATTAACATAGGAGCTGGTGGAAGAACTGAAAATACATACTTATAGCCTCGCTCATAAATATTGACAGCATTCGCCTCAGGGGCTATAGTAATCATTTTATATTTTTCACCAATAGCCGTAGTGGCAAAGGTAATGCCACTAGAGAATGGACCAAATAGAAAATCTACTTTGTTCTGAGTTATCAACATTTCAGTAAGTTTTGCACCTCTCACTGGGGTGCTTTCATCATCATAATAAACCATCTTTACTTTATAGTTTACCCCTCCGGCAGTGATACCTCCATGAGTGTTAACCCAATCTTCCCATACTTCGTATCCATTCTTAACTAACCTTCCCTCATAAGCTAACCTGCCAGTTAAAGAAACTGCGGCTCCGATCTTGATAATATTTTCTTGGGCAGACACTATTCCGGTTAAGCCAAACAATAAAATACTGATTAACATTACAAAAATAATAACTTTCTTCACTTTTTTATCCTCCATTTTATTTAATTACACAAATTTTTAATTAGCTTTCCATTCCTCTATACTTCCTTATTTTTTTCATCTACCACCCTCTTTTTCTTTTTTTTATTTCACTCACAAGAATCACTTTTCCAAGTATTCAAACTGTATTTAATTATTAGGCTACTCCTAAATAAGCGGCTTTTATATGTTCATTCTTAGCTAATTTATCAGCCTTATCATGAATAGATACCGCTCCTGCCTCTAACACATATCCTCTATCTGCAATATCTAAAGCGACTTTTACATCTTGCTCAACCAATAATATGCTAATTCCTCTTTCTCTTCTTAATTTAGCTATTATATCAATTAAATCATCTACCACCACCGGAGCCAATCCTAAAGAAAGTTCATCGATGATAAGCAAGGTGGGATGGGACATTAAAGCCCTTCCAATAGCACACATCTGCTGTTCGCCGCCGGATAAATTCCCGGCAAGTTTTCTGCTATATCCTTTTAACGGTTTAAAGAGGGCATAGACAAAATCTAAATCTTCTTTTACGCTTTGATTATACTTTCTTTGAAAAGCACCCATTAAAAGATTGTCTTCTACGGTCAATCCAAAAAATAAATGTCTTCCCTCGGGAGCAAAACCGAGTCCCATTTTTATTCTTTCCGGAGAAGCCATTTTAGTGATATTGTTTCCTGAATAAAATATTTCACCTTTAGTAGAGGGAATCATTCCTACGATACTCTTTAAAAGAGTACTCTTCCCCGCACCATTTGCCCCGATTACACACACCACCTCTTTTTGTTTTACTTCCAAGTTTATATCCCACAGAACTTGAATTGCACCATAACCTGCATCAAGATTGGAAACTTTCAATAATAGATTATCCTTCATTATTTACCTCCTTAGCATACCTTTTCCCCAAATAAGCTTCAATTACTGCTGAATTATTCACCACTTCTTGAGGGGTGCCATCTACTATCTTCCTGCCGTGATGCAAAACTACAATTCTATCTGAAATTCCCATTACCGCTTTCATAATATGTTCAATATATATTATAGTTAAGTTTTTTTCCTGCCTGACTTTTTTGACTAAAATACTTGCCTCTTCAACTTCTGTCGGGTTCAAACCGGCCATAACTTCATCCAAAAATAATACTTCGGGTTCCATGGCTAAAACTCGGGCAAATTCCATTTTTTTTAAATCAGGTAAAGTGATATCACTTACCGAAGAATCTTTTTTGCTCTCCAAACCAACTAGTTTTATAATTTCTCTGGCTCTTTTAGATGCATTTTTCATATCAGTATTCCTCTTGTCTCTTCCATAAAGGGAACCGACTAATACATTTTCCTCTACCGTCATTCCTATTAAAGGTTTTACCACTTGAAAGGTACGGGTTAATCCATACCGGGCTATCTGATAAGGTCTTAAATTGCTTATATCTAAATCTTTAAAAATTACTTTACCGGCAGTCTTGGGAAAAGCACCGGTAGCAAGATTAGTAAGTGTGGTCTTTCCAGCACCATTAGGACCAATTAATCCCACTATTTCACCCTTTTTTACTTCAAAGCTAACCTCGTCTACTGCCTTTAAAGCTCCAAAATGTTTACTTAAGATCTCTATTTTTAAAATTATATTATTTTCTCCCACCTTATATACTCACCTTCTTTCTGAGCCTTAATTCTCTTTTTTTTACAAAATCAGCAACAGTACCAGTAATTCCTTTGGGAACAAAGAAAACGATAATAATGATAGTAATTCCCAACACAGCAAGATGGTATTCAAGAAAAGCGCTCCAAACTACCTCGGATAACAGAGAAATTACAAATGCACCAATGATGGGACCTAAAATACTACCTGCTCCTCCAATAAGCATAATAACAATAGTATTAACAGCAATCATGACGTCAAAAACTTCTTCAGGACCAATAAAAGACATCCAATAGGCATAAAGAGCACCCGCTATGCTGGTAAATAAAGCACTTATGGCCCAGGCGATAACTTTATGATAAGTAGTATTAATTCCCATAGAATTTGCTGCCTCTTCATTGGCTTTTATGCTTCGAATCCCAAAACCAAATTTTGACTTGATGACCAAATATATGGTTAGACTAGTAATTACCATTAAAGCCAACATGGCTAAATAGAAGTAATTATAGGTTATTTCTGGTGACTTATCAATAATGGGTAAGGTAGTCCCCATGGCTCCTCCGGTTATCTCGGTAGCATTTTGCACTACAGATAAAAGTGCTCCGCTCATACCAATAGTAGCAATAGCAAAATAATGA
>JAHIPN010000165.1 GCA_018894595.1 bacterium | reverse complement strand
GGCCATGTCAGTTATTGCAATAGAATTTATAACATTATCCAAAATATTTATAATCCCATTCGTTGTTTTTATAGAATTTTGAATAAAAATTTCTCTGGAAAGAGGATCATAATAATCTATTACAGCCTGACCGCCAATAATTCTAACGTCAGCTCCCTTCATAGATTCATCCATTCTGGAATTATAAAAATATTCATCAAAGTTTTCATGCTTGGCATAATAATGATGTCTGGACGTTCCTCTTGAGTCAAGGCGCATTTTTATCAATTCTTAACTAAATCATTCCATGTATATTTACTACCTTCATAATATTTATTTTTCATATTTCTATTTTATAGATTTTATATATTTCCATATCATCTTCTATTTCAACATTTTTTTCTTCCATGGCAAGTTGATGATGTTTTTTTCTATATTGAATAGCTTCTTCATAAACAGAAAAAAGAAAATTATCATTGAGTTTTTCTTTAAATATTTTTAATTCATCCTCATGACCAAAAATTATTTCTTGTAATATAGATGAATAAAGTTCGTCTTGATCTACAAGTATTCCAAAATCATATCCTAATTTAATACTTTTTATATCAATTTTTTGTTGTATCTTTTCTGGTTCTTGAATTTTAATACATAATAATAAAAGATATTCTGAAGCATCTATATTTTTTATCTTTTTTTTTGCCTGATCAATATTTTCATTTATTTTCATTTCATTATCAGTTTGAAAAAAATATAAACATTCACCTTCAAATCCATTATATCGTTCAAAAAGTTCTGATAAATGCTCCTTTTTGCTATTTTTAAAATATGGATGTTTATTGGAATATTTTTTATTTAATAAAATATTATATTTCACTTTACCTCTCAATTTATTATTGGAATATGTTTACCATCAATATGAATATGATCTACAGGGGGATCTAACCAGTGAGGCTTACCCCTATCATCTCTAGAAGAAGGCATTTCACATTCTTCAGACCATTCTAATAATGCATCCGCCTCTTCATTAGTTACACCTTTTCTTTTAGCTTCTTTAGCTAAATCACTTAAAGCTTCCTGATCAGGCGTATGCCTTTTGTTATTAGATTTATCAGAACTATTTGTTATATTTTCATTCGTATTCCTAAATAAAGCAATCCCCGTCCCAACCTTAACAAGCCCATCTATTACTAAAGCGGAAGAACCTGCAGCTATAAGAATAAACAATCTGTTATTTTTTAGTTGAAATAACCATATATAGGCTTTGTAAAAAATATTCCTCTTTTTAGCCAATATTTATATTATTTTTAAATTGCAATTTTCTTTTTTATAATTTTCAGCTTTTTCATCAATAATCTCTATCGATAAATCTTTAAAAAGTATTTCTATTTCTTCTCCAATGGAAAAAATAATTCTATGTGAATATTGCTGAGAATTAAGCATTTCTATTTCATCTTTTAAGATTTCAACTTTTTTATCATTAAATATCATTTTTAATATCTTCGTGTTAATTTCATTAATTCCATAATACTTAATTTTCAAGTTATAATATCCAAATTGTAAATCTCCAAAAATGCCATTAATCTCTAAAATTTTTTGACTTCTAAAATAAACAATATTTCTAATCAACCCATCATGCAAAAAAAGATTTTTCACCAACATTTTCAATGCCACTGGTAATTTTAAATAAATGCCAGCAATATATTTTTGATAATTTTCATTTATTTTATCCATTTTGGTATCCTTTAATTCACCAAAACACCATTCTTTTGTAAAATATTTCATTTTTTCTCTCTTTTTTTTAATTTGGTATTATCCACCCATTATTGATTAACCATTCAATTTCCAGTTTTGTTAATTTTTTTTCTCCATGCTTCCAAGTTCCATCACAATTCAAAGCTGATCCATCATCGAAATGTATATGATTTTTTTCAAAAGCACCTTTTCCTGCATCTACTCTTTCAACTGATTTAGGAGATTGCCCTTTTTTAATTTGCTGGTTCATCTGATTGATCGATATATTATCTCCAGAAGGAATGTCATTCGTATTCCTAAATAAAGCAATCCCCGTCCCAACCTTAACAAGCCCATCTATTATTAAAGCAGAAGAACCTGCAGCTACGGGTATAGCTATTGCTGATCCAATGCCTATAGTTCCTACTTCAATACCAATTGCACCCGCATCGCCCATCAGGCCTATGATAATTTCAACAGTTCCAAGGGCCATGTCAGTTATTGCAATAGAATTTATAACATTATCCAAAATATTTATAATCC
>JAHIPN010000164.1 GCA_018894595.1 bacterium | reverse complement strand
AGATATAAGTTATGAAAAAATCTGCAATTATTAAATTATTATTATGCTTGATACTAATTTCTTTTTTATCAGTTGATTATGCATCAGGTGAAAATAAGGGGAATAGTATTACCTGGGATAAGACCTTTGGCGGAAGTAGTGAGGATATGGGATTTTCTATTATCCAGACTGAAAATGGAGGATATGCAGTAGCCGGATATACAATATTGGATAGAGAGGAAAGGAAGGATACCTGGAGAGCAAAACTTGGATATATAGAATTAACCGAAGATAAAAGACAGGATTTCTGGATAATAAAAATTGATAAGAATGGAAACATAGAATGGGATGAGGTTTTTGGTGAGAACGGGCCTGATATAGCGAACTCTATTATCCGAACTAAGGATGGAGGATATGCAGTTGCCGGGTTTATCTGGACAATATATGCTGGAAGACAGGATATCTGGATAATAAAACTTGATGAGAACGGAAATAAAGAATGGGACAAGACTTTTGATAAAGATGAAAATGATGTAGCATATTCTATTATTCAGACCGAAGATGGAGGTTATGCAATTGCCGCTAGTACCGGATTCAAGCTCTGGGGAGAAGCAAATTGCTGGGTAATAAAACTTGATGCTAAAGGGAATATAGAATGGGAAAATAGTTTTGGAGGGACAGGTTGGGATGAGATATATTCTATTATCCAGACCAAAGACGGGAGTTTTGTTACTACCGGATGTGTATGGTCAAAAGGTGCAGGAAGAGGAGATGTCTACGTAGCAAAACTTAACAAAAGAGGAGATCTGGTATGGGATAAAACCTTTGGAGGAAGTGAAAATGATGAGGCCCACTCTATTATTCAAACCGAAGATGGAGGTTATGTGGTTACCGGGTTTACGGTATCAGAAGATACAGGAGATAGAGATATTTGGGTAATAAAATTGGATAAAGATGGTAATAAAGTTTGGGATAAAACCCTTGGTGGAGCGAGTGAAGATTGGGCAAATTCTATTATTCAAACTAAAGATGGCGGTTATATGGTGGCCGGTTGGACAAGCTCGATGGGTGCAGGTAAGACCGATGTTTGGATAGTGAAACTTGATAAAAGAGGAGACTTGATTTGGGATAAGACCTTTGGGGGAAGTGAAAACGATGAGGCTCACTCTATTATTCAGACTGAAGATGGAGGGCATGCTATTGCCGGTTGGACGAAATCAAAAGGAGCAGGAAATTCAGATGTCTGGGTACTAAAATTAGATGAAAATGGTAACCTATAGTAAAATAAAAATCTATCTCCATTTTTCCATTTAACTAAAAAAGAAGAAACAGGATAATTTGCCATTGATGAAATCCGGTACAGAAGAAAAGAGAAAAAACAAAAGAAAAATTTATCTGGATACTAACTTACAGATTATATTTGGGATAACTCTTGCTTATATTATGGGAGTTGCCAGCATTACTCCTGCCTTTCCCAGGATAGTTAAAGATCTGAATATATCTGCCAAAGATGTCGGGCTTTTAATTACTGCTTTTTCCTTCCCCGGTATTTTATTAGTTCCCTTTTTAGGAGTAATTGCCGACCGATGGGGTAGGAAGAGGATAATTATTCCTTTTCTGATGTTATTTGGTATAGCTGGAGGACTATGTTTTTTTGTACGTGATTTTGAATTATTGCTGATATTGCGTTTAATTCAAGGGATAGGAGCAGCTCCCCTGGGATCTTTAACTGTTACTATTATCGGAGATCTTTATTCCGGGAAAGAACTTGTCACCGCAATGGGTTATAATTCCAGCATTCGAAGTATAGGGTCAGCATGTTATCCCGCTATTGGTGGAGCTCTGGCGATGATAGGTTGGTATTACCCCTTTATCTTACCTGTAATAGCTATTCCTATAGGATTTATAGTTTTATCTACTTTAAAAGTGCCGGAACCTGAAAATGAACTTCATATTAGAGAACATTTGAATATTGTTTGGAAAAAATTAAAAAATCGCCGAATTGTCGGATTGTTAGTTATTGGTGTTATGATCTTTATTATGGTCTTTGGTTCATACATGGTCTGTTTTCCGCTTTTACTGGGGAATTCATTTGGCTTATCTTCTCTTATTATCGGCTTGATTATGGCTGGCGTATCTCTTATCGCTGCCTTTACCTCTTCCCAACTGGGTAAAATTATCAAGCTCTTTTCAAAAAATATTATTCTGAAAATATCTTTTATTCTCTATGCTCTGGCTTTATCAATTATTCCTCTTATATCTCAACCTTGGCTATTTTTTATCCCTATAATTATCTTTGGAATTGCCCATGGTATGAATATTCCTGTTATTCAGGCTCTCTTCGCAGAAGCAGCCCCCCTGAAATACCGGGCTACCTTTATGTCGGTAAGTGGAATGACTTTTCGAGTAGGTCAGACCCTGGGACCACTTTTAATGGGAATGGTTATAAGTATCTGGGGAATAGGTGGAGCTTTTTATGCTGGTGCAGGATTATCAATAGTTATGTTTATAATAATGTTTATGTTAGAATAATCTAAAATAGAGCTGTCTCCATTTTCGAACAAGGAGGAAGCTATGAGGTTAACCGTAAAGGATGTAGATAAGTGTATAATAAAAAATAAAAAATAAAAAATAGGGACACATCCCATTTTTTAGAAGAAAAAATGGGATGTGTCCCTATTTCTTAAATTGAAGAACGGGTCAATCGGTCAATTGGAGGTTAGAGACTTATGAAACATAAATCAGTTGCTGACAGTGCTTATGAAATATTAATTAAACATAAAAAGCCATTACATTATCGCCAAATTACTAAAGAGTTGACAAAAATAAGACCATTAAAGGTCAAAGAACCCTATTATGCTGTAAATGCCTCTATGAGCGGAGATAAAAGATTTATGAGGGTAAAAAGAGGAGTATGGGGTTTAGTGAGATGGCAATATAAAGATGCGAACATCAAGTATTCTCTCACCAGTTACTGTTTGAAAGACGGTACCATGTTTTTAACCAGTTACATGAGACCATTTTTCTCGAAAGATGATGATGCCGTTGAAATT
>JAHIPN010000163.1 GCA_018894595.1 bacterium | reverse complement strand
TATGAGCGGGAAAGAAATTGACGCGCCTTTTCATATTTGGGATTATAATCTAAAGATCTATTAAATTCTTCGATGGCTTTGTCATACTCGCCTTTCAAATAATAATCATAGCCGGTGTTAAAATGCTTTAAAGTCTCTCTCCCGTATTTTTTCTCTTCCAGGCAATTATTTAAAAAATGTTTGGCTGTATTGTCGAAAGAATCAATCCTGATAACTTCTTCCCATTGAAAAATAGAATTATCCAGATCCCCTATCTCATAATAACTTAAAGCCAAGTAGTAATGAGGTTCCTTAAAATTTGGATTTGCTAAAATAGATGATTTAAAATAACTTACCGCTTCTTCAAAATTGCTTTTTTTATAAGATAGGTAGCCTCTTTCGTAATTTTCATAAGCTTCCCGGCCATATTTTTGGGACTGTTCGTTCTTTTTAATAAACCAGGAAATTTCTTTATTCCGGGGGTCTATCCTCAAAACTTCTTCACACTCATCAAGAGAAAGGCCTATCTCACCCATATCATAATAAATCTGAACCAAATAAATGTGGGTCTCTAATAAATCAGGATCATATTCTGTAGAAGAAATAAAATATTCGATCGCCTGCTCATGCTCGCCTTTAGAATAAAAGGCATACCCTAATCTAAAATAAGCCTGAGAAGCTTTTTTATAAATATCTTTACTTTCCAATTGATTATCTTCTACCAGTTGGATAAAACTATTTAGACTGTTTACTTCCCTAATAGTCCAATGGGTTCTGTTGTAAATCTCCGCTAAAAGATAATAAGCTTCGGCGAACTTGGGGTCTGCTGCCACTGCCCTTTCTCCGTAATCTATGGCCTCAGCCCATAACTTTTTACTGGGATAATCAACACCTTCATATTCAACAATGGCTTTATCCATTAAATCAAGACATCTGTAATAATTACTCAGAGCTTCAAGGGAAGTGGCGGAAGTTTTTTTCAATCTATCTTTATCTTGGATTGATAATTCAACATTTAACTCATTTAAGATAAATAAAACTACCTTATCTTTTAAGTTAAAAATATCTGTATTTCCCACTATGAAGTCTCGAAAAGCGATAATTTCTCCGGTGGAGTTATCGTACTTTTTAAGACTTAAATTTAAATTAGAGGGAGAAGAAAGATAGAAATCGCCAAAAAATATTACCTCGGCATTTAGATTCTCACTAAACTGGATTAAGAGAGATTCATCTATCTCGGCTGAAATGGGTATCAAGCCATATTTATGGTATAAGTCTTCTATGTCTTGATGAGAAGAAGGGGCAAGAGTACCAACCCGAGAAAGATCCTCTATCAGCATGTCGGTCAAACCCTTACTAAACCAATCCCAGCTTGACTGCCCGCTACGATTATTAAAATATAAAACGCTTATCTTTCTATCAGAGGCCTGAACAGTCTGTATATTATAAAAAAAACTAATCATTATTGCTAAAACAATAATGATATAAAAAAATTTCAATGATAATTTTTCTTTTATAAGATAATTGGCTATTTTAGTCATTAATCTCCCTTGTCAAACTAAAAACTTAAAGCGAAAAGCGAAAAACCATATTATGATAAAAATTCTGTATATATTTTTATATTTTTTGTAGGGGTCGAATTTATTCGACCTGAAACGGGTTCGATGAATCGAACCCCTACATTTACATAGGCAGTCGAGATGCCTGTCCTACGAGAAGGTTGGTAGATTGATTTTGTATCTTTTGCACTTATATTCTTCCTTCCCGCATATTCCGCCCGCACCTAAACGCTATCCGCTATACGCTACACGCTATTTTTGCGCTAACCGCTAATTAATAAAATTATACCTTATTTGTTTGAAAAAGTAAAAACGATTTCCTTGATTTTTACCTGATTTCCCTCTTTAATTCCTTTTTTAATTAAAGCCTTCTCTAAACCCATTTTTTTTATAATTTTTTGGAAATAACTTATTGCTTCCTCATTATTAAAATTGGTCATCGCTACTATCCGTTCAATCTCTGCACCGGCAACCTCATAAATGTCTCCCTTTTTATTAATTACAAATCGAGGGGTAAATTTATAAACTGCTTCTTTTTTGGGTAAAACCTCAGCAATCGCTTCTTTTTCTTTTAATTTTAATTCATCCAACAAAGAAGAAAGGCCATAGATTAGTTTATTTAATCCTTCTCCGATTAAAGCAGAAATGGGAAATATTTGATAACCTTCCTTCTGAAAAGCATCTTTAAGGTAGGTCATATTTTCTTTAACAGAAACAAGGTCACATTTGTTTATGGCAATAATCTGTGGTTTCTTGGTCAGTTTTTCACTAAAACTATTTAATTCTTTGTTTATAGCCCTAAAACTATATAATGGATCCTCTTTTTTTATTATAGAACCATCGATAATATGTAAGATTATTTTAGTTCTTTCAATGTGTTTTAAAAACTTATCT
>JAHIPN010000162.1 GCA_018894595.1 bacterium | reverse complement strand
GGGTCACTTAACCACAATGATAGATAGAGTTATATTGTCATATTTAAAATGGTTGGGAGCAATCGATACCCAGAAGGAAAAAATAATCCCGGGGATAGGAATTGGCTGGATTAAAAAATTTCGGGTTACTCCAAAGGGTAAAAACTTAATTAATAGACTAATAGATTATTATATTAAAATAGGGAAGATAAAATAAATATAAAACAAATTTAAAAATAAATGTGTCAAGAGACAGTTTTGTACCCTGCCTCTTGACACATTTATTATAGATTATAGAGGGTAAAATTATAAAAATTGAAAAGATAATACGTTCAAAGAGAAAAAGCATTGCTATGTATATAAATTATGACGCTGCATTAATAGTAAGGGCGCCCTTTAATACCAGTGAAGAAGTTATAAATAAAGTTGTTTTAAAATATAAGGATAGGTTGGAGAAAACACAAAAAGAAGTCCAATTAAGAAATTTAAGATTTAATAAGAAAGAATTTATAGATGGAGAAAGATTCCTTTATCTGGGGAATTATTATAATTTAAAGTTAGTAGATAATCGAGAAATTCTACTGGATTTTAAGGACGAATTTATACTTTCAAAAAAATATTTATCATACGCGAAGAATATTTTTATTATTTGGTATAAGAGAAGAGCATATGAAACAATATCCCAGAGAGTTAGATTGTATGCGCAAAAAAAAGGATTTAAATACAATAAAATAAATATCACCAATGCACGAAAGAGATGGGGTTCTTGCTCTCACCAAAGCAATCTAAGCTTTCCCTGGAGATTAATTATGGCTCCTTTACCTATTATAGATTCTGTTGTTGTTCATGAGCTCGTGCATCTCGAAGTGAAAAATCATTCAAAAGCATTTTGGAATAAAGTGGGAATCTTAGATCCTGAATATAAAGAACATAAAGAATGGCTAAAAAATACTGGGCATTTATTGAGGGTGAAATAACATTTTGTGAATACGATGACGCCTTATCGTGAACAACAAGGGAAGTTTTGTGTTATAAAAAAATACTGAATTCCCGTTACCTGCCTCTAAAACCCCAATTTTACAAGGCTTTCACGCTTGCATTTTTTATTAATCTTTAACCCAACCATAAAAGCCTTTTAAGAAATTTACAATCTATATAACAATTTATAAAATAATTAACCTGGTGTACACTTTTAATTTTAAAATAACCAGTAATTTGTATTAAAAAATTAGCTTTAGTACAATAAAAATTGTAAAATATTAATAATATATTGAATGAGCTGCAGTAATACAAAGAAAAAATATTATAGGAGGATGATTATGTTTTTCTTTTTAATAAAAAATAGAAGAAGCATAAGAAAATATAAGAAACAGGAAATAGAAAAAGATAAAATTGAAAAACTTATGAAGACCGCATTACTTTCTCCCTCATCAAAAGCCAGATATCCTTGTGAGTTTATCTTTGTAAACGATAAGGAATTACTGGCAAAATTATCCCACTCAAAACCACATGGTTCCGCATTTTTAGCTAACGCTCCTTTGGGAATTGTAGTCACTGCTGATTCAACTAAATCTGATGTATGGGTAGAAGATGCTTCCATAGCTGCAACTTTTGTTATATTAGCAGCCGAAGCACTTGGCTTAGGGGCTTGTTGGATACAAATTAGAAAAAGAAAATATTCTGAAACCATTGACTCTGAGGAATATATAAGAAATGTATTGTCAGTTCCAGATAATAGGCGTGTCTTAGCGATGGTGGGAGTGGGATACCCTGATGAAATTAAGATGCCAAGACAAGAAGGAGATTTGGAGTATGATAAGGTATTTTTTAATCAGTATGGTAATTATTGAAAAATCCTTGAAATATTTAAGAACCGAGAAAAGAAAAAAGGAAAGGGGAACAAAAAATTGTATTTATCAACAATTGAGGGAGGTTCTGAAAGTACTATGAAATCATCTCCAAAACTAATCTCCACAATTTCTGGTATCGAATACCCATTTGAGAGGATTGAAGAGTTTGCTGATAATGGGGAATCCTTAGAAGTATTTATTCCCAACCTGGAAAAAGTAAAGATTAAATCGGGGGAATATATATGGCAAAGATTTGCGGATTTTCTTCCTTTTAATCAAATGAGTGAAGATTTTCATTTAGGCGAAGGAAATACTTCCTTAATTCAAGCTGATCAAAGATTACGAGAGTTCACCGGAATTAGTAATTTATTACTCAAAAACGAAACCCAAAATCCCACATGGAGCTTTAAGGATAGGGGATCTTTAGCTTGTATTTTTATGGCTAAAAAAATGGGAGAAAAGGTAACAGCTACCATTTCCTCGGGTAATATGGGAAATTCAATTGCTGCTTATGGTGCGAAAGCCGGTATTAAAGTAATTGTGTTTGTTCCAGAATTCACCCCAAAAGAAAAGATTATGGCAATGTCCATTCACGGTGCAACTATTGTAAAAGTTAAAGCTGAAGATTATTCAATGATGAAGAAGCACATATTAAGTTTTGCTAAAAAACTTAAATTAAGAATTGTTTCGGGAAATGGACCAGTTAGAGTCGAAGGGTATAAATTAACAGCTTTTGAAATGTTTGAGCAAATGAAAAAAAATAAGGTGCCGGATTACATTGCAGTTCCCACATCTGCTTGTGGACATATTAGAGGTTTATTTAAGGGGTACCGAGAACTGAAGCAAGTGGGAATAACTAATAAATTGCCAAAGATGATAGTTGTCCAAGCTAAAAATAATAGCCCGATCGTAACTGCTATTAAACAGGGGAAAGCGCACGTTGTGCCATTTTCAAATTTTCGTACTATTGCCGAAGCTATTACTACCGGTAATTCCATGGGGGGAGATGAAATTATTCAAAAAGCAAAAAAATATAATTGGCTTGCTGAAAGTGTGTCAGAAAAAGAAATACTTGTTTCTCAAAGGAAACTTGGAGAAGTTGGTTATTTTGTTGAACCAGCTTCTGCTACAAGTCTTTATGCGGTTAAAAAATTATTTATGGCAGGAAAGATTGAAAGGGGGGCAACAGTTGTTATGATGTTAACCGGAACGGGTTTAAAAGATTTAGATGTGTTTCAATATTATCGTCTGGATGTTATGGAAAGTGATATTGAAAAGATAGAAGATGATGTCCGGAATTTACTGAAAAATATTCACAATTAAAAAAATAAGGAGATAGTAGATGTTTTTACCCACTACCAGAGAAGAGATGAAAAAATTATCCTGGGGTAGACTGGATGTAATTATTGTAACCGGAGATACCTATATAGACAGTCCTTACATCGGAGCAGCGGTTATAGGAAAGGTGCTTCAGGCGGCGGGTTATAAAGTGGGTATTATCGCCCAGCCAGGTACAGAGAGTGAAATAGATATTACCAGATTGGGAGAGCCTGCTCTCTTTTGGGGGGTTACCGCCGGTTCGGTAGATTCGATGGTGGCTAATTATACTGCCCTGAAGAAGAGGAGGAGGAAGGATGATTTCACTCCCGGAGGAAAAAATAATAAAAGACCTGATCGGGCAACTATAGTCTATTCTAATCTGATAAGAAAATATTTTAAAAATACCAAACCGATTGTCCTAGGAGGAATAGAAGCGAGCCTGCGCCGAATAGCCCATTATGATTATTGGGATGACAAGATAAGAAGAGCGATACTTTTTGATGCCAAAGCCGATATTTTAGTTTATGGTATGGGAGAAAAGTCTGTTTTGAAGTTAGCCCGCAATTTAAAAACCGGGAAGGACTGGAAAGATATCAGGGGAATATGTTACATCTCTCCACACTCCCGAGAAGAATATACAATGCTCCCTTCTTACCAGGAGGTTAAAGAAGATAAGAAAAAATTTATCTCTATGTTTCATACTTTTTATTTAAACAATGACCCTCTAACTGCCAAAGGATTATGTCAGCAGCAGGATAGCAGATATTTAATTCAAAATCCGCCCAGCTATCCTCTTACCCAAAATGAATTGGATAAGGTTCATGATTTGCCCTATGAAAGAGAAGCCCACCCCTATTATAAAAAAGAAGGAGAAGTAGAAGCCTTAAAGACCATAAAATTCTCTATTACTACTCACCGCGGCTGTTATGGGGAATGTAATTTTTGTTCTATAACAGTCCATCAGGGGAAGGTTATCCAGGGAAGGAGCGAAAAGTCGATTTTAAGAGAAGCAAAATTATTGACCAAATTGGGGGATTTCAAGGGATATATTTTAGATGTGGGCGGACCTACGGCCAATATGTACGGAATAGAATGTCAGAAAAAATTAAAATCGGGAAGCTGTACTGATAATAGGTGCTTGTATCCCCAGATTTGCTCGAGTCTAAAGGTAAATCATAAAAAGCAGATGGAAATTTTAAAGAAGATAAGACAGATTGAGGGGGTAAAAAAGGTTTTTGTTGCTTCGGGGATACGCTATGATATGTTATTGGGTGACCAAAAATGTGGAGAAAAGTATTTGCGCGAATTAGTTAAGTATCATATCTCCGGACAGCTAAAAATTGCTCCTGAACATACGGAAAATAATGTTTTAGAAAAAATGGGCAAACCTGACCAGGGATACCTAAAAAGATTTAGGGATAAATTTTTACAGATAAATAAAGAACAGAAGAAGAAACAATTTTTAACCTATTATCTGATAGCAGCTCATCCGGGCTGCAGGGAAGAAGATATGTACAGATTAAAAGAATATACTTCTATAGAACTGAAGCTTAATCCGGAACAAGTCCAGATATTTACCCCCACCCCTTCTACCTATTCTACTCTGATGTATTATACTGAAAGAGACCCTTTTACCGGAAAAGCAATTTATGTGGAAAAGAATTTAAAAAAGAAAGGACGACAGAAAGAGATTGTGGTAAAATATATAAATAAGAGTTTGTAAATTTTAAATTAATTTTAGTGAAGTGAAATTATAAAAAAGAAATATAAATTATTTTTAAAAGAAAGAAATATAAATATACTGAGAAAAAATTGCACAGTATTTTGAGGTAAAGGTGGGAAGAAGCAGCACAATTAACAGAAAAATAGCATAAAAATAATATTATAAAAATTTTATTAGTGTACATTTTAGTGGGGTAATAAAAAGGGGAAAAGAATATTTATTGCTTTTGTTTTCTTATTTTCTTTTATCTCTAGTTCTT
>JAHIPN010000015.1 GCA_018894595.1 bacterium | reverse complement strand
TGGGTAATATTTTCAGAAAAAAAGTTCGCATATGATACAAGGTTGTGTATTGCGGTGACGTTTCATTTAACACATTCTTGAGAGAAACGATTATATTTTTTAGGAGGTGAAAGTTCATGGAATGGTATTGGTGGGCATTAATAGGTGTAGGAGTAGTTATTATTGGGTATGTCAAGATTAAAGTGTTGCAAAAAATGAGGGACAAAAGCAAAAAATAATCTGTGTCATGGGGACGGTTCTATTGACATTATATAGTTCGGTATTATCTAGAGAAAATTGATAAAAAAAATAAATAGTTAAAAACTAAGGAAAAAGGGGGGCTACTTTTTTACCCCAAAAATCTTTCTAAAAACATTGACAAAAAATGAATTGTTATGTATACTTGCCTTTAATAATAGGTTATAATAGCAGTTAATAAATAAATTGTCTATTCATGGAGTATGAGAAACTTTATTTTTTATAAATGAAGAATTATTTAAGGAAGGTAACATGATTTATTCAAAAATAATTAGCACAGGTGCTTATGTCCCCCGGAGAATTGTAAAAAATGATGAGCTTTCAAAAATGGTAGAGACTAATGATGAGTGGATTACCTCTCGAACAGGTATAAAAGAACGAAGAATCTCCTCAGGAGAAAAGACGTATCAGATGGCCGCAAAAGCGGCAAAAGAAGCAATTGAAAATGCTGGTATAGCAAAAGAAGAGATTGACATGATTATAGTAGCTACAATAACCCCTGATTTTTTTATGCCTTCAACTGCTAATCTTGTCCAGGCAGAATTAGGATTGGATGGTACTCCCAGCTTTGATATAACAGCAGGCTGTACTGGTTTTGTTTATGGATTACAGGTAGCTGATCAATTTATTAAATCGAAACAGAGCAAGACAATTCTGGTAATAGGAGTAGAAGTTTTATCAAAGGTCGTTGATTGGTCTGATCGGAATACTTGCGTACTTTTTGGAGATGGAGCCGGAGCAGTAATTTTAAAGAGTTCTAACCAAGAGGGTATTATTTGTACTTATACTGGTTCTCAGGGAGATTTACAGGAGTCTCTCACTCTTCCGGCAGTTCCCTTAAAAAATCCTTTTTTGCATATTCCAAATAATAATGGAAGACCCAGCAATATATCTATGAACGGAAAAGAAATATTTCAATTTGCTATTAGAATAATGATAAAAAGTATTTCCCAGGTCCTAGATAAATCTAATCTTTCTATGGACGATATTGATTATATTATTCCTCATCAATCTAATATTCGCATTATTGATTATGTAGCCCGGAAATTAAAGGTTGAAAGAAAAAAATTCATTACTAATTTAGACCGTTTTGGAAATACCTCTTCTGCCAGTGTCCCGCTTGCCTTAGATGAAGCTCATAAGAAAAAAATGTTTTGTCCGGGGAATCGGCTGATAATGGTTGCTTTTGGCGGGGGGCTAACCTGGGGAGCCGCATTATTAAATTGGACAATTTAAGGAGATGAGCTAATGTTTAAGTCTATTATATGTAAACTTTTAGGAATAAAATATCCGCTTATTCAGGGAGGAATGGCCTGGATTGCCGATGCTGAACTTGCTTCATCAGTATCCAATGCCGGTGCTCTTGGAGTTGTTGCAGCTGGTTATGCTCCGGGAGAATGGGTTAAAGAAGAGATTCGTAAAGCAAAGAGGCTAACTGAAAAACCCTTCGGACTTAATATTATGCTCTTAAATCCCAATGCTGATGAAATTGCCCGCATAGCTGTTCAAGAAAAAGTTAAAGTAGTAATTACCGGAGCAGGAAACCCCGGTAAATATGTAGAAATGTGGAAAGAAAATAATATTTTAGTATTACCGGTAATCCCTTCTGTTGCTCTGGCCGTGCGAATGGAGAGAGCAGGGGCAGATGCAGTGATTGCAGAAGGCGGTGAAGCCGGAGGGCATGTGGGAGAATTAACTACGATGTCTCTTATCCCCCAAGTAGTGGATGCGATAAATATTCCCGTTTTAGCTGCCGGCGGAATTGCCGATGGTCGCGGCCTGGCAGCTGCCTGGATGTTAGGAGCTTCAGGATTTCAAATAGGTACGAGATTTCTGGTGGCTTATGAATGCAATGTTCATAAGAATTATAAACAAAAGATACTTACTGCCAAAGACACTAGCACAATAGTTACCGGAAGGCCGACCGGTCATCCGGTTAGGATAATAAAAAATAGGCTAGCAAGGGATTTTCAACAGCTGGAAAAAAGAAATGCTTCTTTAGAAGAATATGAAGAATTGGGGAAAAATTCGCTTTATCGAGCAGTTCGAGAAGGAGATATGGATTATGGTTCGATAATGGCCGGGCAGTCAGCCGGTCTGGTGAAAAAAGAGCAAACCTGTAAAGAAATAATTGAAGAAATTTTTTTAGAAGCGAGAAAAATAATTGTAGAAAAAAGTAAATTAATTTAGTATATATTTTATCGATATTAAGGAGAATGTTGTGGGGAAGGAATTCATGTTCGCAATCATAAGATCGTACACTCAGCAAATTACAACTACCCCGCTCAGGTTACTAATATTGATGGCGGAATGGTAATGCAAGGAGGACAAAGGAATTGAAGAATAGAGTTGTTATAACCGGTATGGGGGCGATTACTCCGATAGGAAATAATGTAGAAACTTTTTGGGAAAATATAAAAAAGGGAAAATGCGGTATTGATTTTATTAAATCATTTAATACCTCCGAATTTAAGGTAAAAATAGCTGCAGAAGTTAAAGATTTTAATCCCATTGATATTTTGGATTTTAAGGAATTAAAAAGGATGGATAGATTTTCCCAGATGGGCATAGCAGCTGCAATTGAGGCGGTAAATGATGCGGGACTAAATGGCAATGATAATGATTCCCGGGAAAATTGGGGAGTTATTTTAGGCACCGGTATAGGGGGCTTTATTACTATTGAAAAAGAAAATCGAAAAATTATCGAAAAAGGGCCGGGACGCGTATCTCCTTTCTTTATCCCTATGGCTCTTTGCAATATTGCTGCAGCGAACATTGCTATTAAATTTGGAATAAAAGGGATATGTGATACCATAATAACTGCCTGCGCCTCCGGTACATCATCAATTGGGAATGCTTATCGTATTTTACAGCATAATCAGGCGGATCTAATTATTGCCGGAGGTTCCGAGGCAGCAATGACTCCATTAGCATTAGCTGGATTTACCTCAATGGGTGCGCTGTGTACTCATAATAATCCGGAAAAAGCTTCCATCCCCTTTGATAAACGGAGAACAGGGTTTGTAATGGGCGAAGGAGCTGGTATAATGATTTTAGAAACATTGGAACATGCTCAAAAAAGAGGGGCAAATATCTATGCTGAAGTGGTAGGATATGGAACTACCTGTGATGCTTACCATCTAACTGCTCCTGCCCCGGGAGGGAATGGCGGAGCAAGAGCAATAAAAATGGCTATTAATGATTCAGGCGTCAATAAAGAACAGATATCTTATATCAATGCTCATGGGACCAGCACTCCTTATAATGATAAAAGCGAAACTGAAGCGATAAAAACGGTATTTGGGGAAAAAGCATATGATATTCCGATAAGTTCTACGAAGTCAATGACCGGGCATATGCTTGGTGCTTCGGGAGCAGCAGAAGCCATTGTTTGTGTTAAAGCCATACAGGAAAGTTTTATTCCTCCTACTATAGGGCTGCAAGAACAAGATCCGGAATGTGATCTGGATTACGTTCCGCTTCAAGGAAGGAATCAGAATTTACAATATACTATTTCCAATTCATTTGGATTTGGCGGGCAAAATGCCAGCATACTATTAAAGAAATGGGAAGAATAAAGAAAACTTCTTTTGTATAAGCAAAGCAATAGCTACAGTAAATGGCGAAGTAATTGCAAAGACAGAATTATAATCCAAATATTCGTAAAGGAGCTAAACATATGAACTTAAAAGAAATGCCAAAATTAAAAATAGGTGATTTAGTAGCCAAAATTCCCATTGTTCAAGGGGGAATGGCTGTGGGAATTTCTTTATCAGGTTTAGCGTCTGCTGTGGCAAATGCAGGGGGTATTGGAGTTATCGGAACTGCCGGGATAGGCATGCTTGAATCTGACTTTGGTAAAAATTTTACTGAGGCGAATAAAAGGGCTTTACGTAAAGTAATAAGAAAAGCAAAGGAGATGACCAAGGGCATTATCGGAGTAAACATAATGGTTGCTCTTTCGGATTTTTATGATATGGTAAAGATCGTAGTGGAGGAAAAGGCAGATTTAGTATTTATTGGAGCAGGTTTACCCCTAAGAGGTCTTGAAGTGCTGGTGTCTGATAAATTAAAAAAGGTTAAAACTAAAGTTGTTCCTATTGTATCATCTTCGCGGGCTGCAAAAATTATATTTCAATACTGGCAAAAAAACTATAATCACGTGCCTGATGCTGTGGTTGTTGAAGGATCATTAGCCGGCGGACATCTGGGTTTTAAAAAAGAACAGATTAATAACCCGGATTTTACTTTAGAGAAAATATTGCCTGAAGTGATTTCTGTGATAAAACCTTACGAAAAAGAATTTGATAAGAAAATTCCAATAATTGCCGCAGGCGGTATATATACCGGTGCAGATATTTACAAATATATTCAGCTGGGAGCTCAGGGAGTACAGATGGCTACCAGATTTGTTGCCACTTATGAGTGCGATGCTTCTATAAAATTTAAAGAGACTTATCTAAAATGCCAAAAAGATGATTTAATGATAATTGATAGTCCGGTTGGATTACCGGGGAGGGCAGTAAAGAATAAATTCCTGGAAGAGGTTTCATCCGGGGTTAGAAAACCTTTTAAATGTCCCTGGAAATGTTTAAAGACTTGTAACTTTAAAAAAGCACCTTACTGTATCGCTCTTGCCCTAACTAATGCCCAACAAGGAAAACTTGAAGACGGCTTTGCTTTTGCAGGAAGCAATGCTTATCGTGTGGATAAGATTATTTCAGTTAAGGAACTTATAGCAAACCTATCAGAAGAATATATAAAAGCTTCATTATAATAATAATTATTAATTAATTCCTATTTGAGAAAATATCTTTTTTTTACCATCTTCTATATAGTGCAAATTTTTACACTCCAAACCCCTTTATTTACAAGGCTTTCAGGTGCTCCTTCATTAATATAATTTGGAATAAACAGCACGGTTAGCCAAAACACGCATATCTCTTGTAGCACCACGGCGTGCCGTGGTGAAAGAAAGTGCCCCTAAAAACGTACGGAAAGTACTTTTTTAAAAAGATGAAATATTAGCTAAAAAAGGGTGATTTTTAAGGGATAAATTATGAGTCGATCCTAAAAAATGAGTTTAAAAGCGTTTTTTTCGCATTCTGCTTTTGAAACCTACATTATAAGGGTTTTCTGCTTATTATTTTCTATAAATTTCATTACATAGATTATAGACCCTATTGACAATAAATGTTCCCCAAGTTATATTGTTCACTTGTACTTAAAGAAATCTGCTTGACTATCCTAATGTCTTAGATTATCCTTAAACTATAAATTACTTTTTAATTGTAAACGCCATACATCACAGATAAAGAATGAAAATTAAAAAAGGTAGGTAAATTATTATGAAACCTGCTACCAGAGTAAATGAATTCACCCTCTACATTATAGAATTTTGTGAAAGTGATCCTCGCTTATATAAGGAATTAATAAAGGAAAGAGAAAGGTTTTTTACTCTTACTCCCGAGAAATATTATAAAACTTTTGACGATAAAAATTGGGCAGAACTAAGATTTGCAGATCATTTTATGTTCTCCTATATTTCTCAATATTACGAAATGACTCCCTTAGAAGTATTTTTATCGAAAAATTTATCTAATTACAATAAACATGAACAACAGATTTTTTTAGGATTTAAAGGCAATATCTTCAGTGCCTTTACCATTACCAAAGTTGTAGTTGGTTCATACTTTATAGCTAAAGGCCTTACTTTTGGGAAAGAATATAAGGTAAGAGAAAATAGAGCTACCCATAAACTTAAAGAGGGAGATTATATTGTAGGCCGTATTTTACCTTACGAGACAGATTACGCCTTATCCAATGTAAACCTAACCTATCCTAAAGAATCATCATATATATTAAAAAGATTGTGGAAAAATAGCCCTTCTGATATTGCCCGCATAGTTACTCCTTTAATGATAGAGAAAGAACTTTTTCAGAAATACAGAAGTACCCCTAAAGAGAAAAACAATCTGGAATCTGCGGAGAAAAAGCTAAAACATTTTTTAAAAAAGTATTTGGGCAAAAAAGCACCTTCTATCAAGAATCTTAGAAAAAAGATAAATAGAATTACCGACCCTTTCCCGCTAATGAGAGAGTTGTCGGGAAAATTTAATTTTTCCTCTAATGAAGAATTAATAGAATTTCAACAGCTTTTTATGGATTTCTGGAATCTTTCTTCTCGGGATGAGTTTAGAGGAAAATCTCCCGAGGAAATTCATGAGCAAAACATAGGTCCAAAGGAAAAGGAACTTACCCAGGATTTGATGTTTTATGTCCAGTCTGAGGTTGACCCGGGTAATTTTTCCAATCAGGATGAATTAAATAAAGCAGTTAAAAAATGCCAGGAAAGATGGCTCCACCAGCCTCAGGAAGAACTCGAATACAAAACTCCCTGGGAAGCAATTTTAGAAGAAAGAAAAAGATTAGGTAATCCCAGAAAAGATTACTCTATTTCAATAACTATAACCCCCATATCTTGTGGAATGAAGGAAAAATATATTGATTTAACCGGTTTAAACATGAAGGATACTCCTTTAGTA
>JAHIPN010000161.1 GCA_018894595.1 bacterium | reverse complement strand
CAATGCAGAATGAAGTGATAGTAAAAGCAGTTAGGCTTCCTGAAGGATCTTTCAATGAACAGGTAAGCGCAGCAGCCTTAGCCGGTGATCTTCCTGATTTATTAGACTTCGATGGTCCTTTTCTCTATAATTATGCCTGGGCTGGTCATCTCATTCCTTTAGATGATTATGTATCCAGTGAATTAGAAGCTGACTTTTTACCTACTATTATTGCCCAGGGCACTTTTGGGGGAAAGTTATATTCTCTAGGAACTTTTGATTCTGGTTTATCCATCTGGGGGAATAAAGCTTATTTAAAAAAGGCAGGAGTACGTATTCCTACTAGCATTAAGGATGCCTGGACTCTGGAAGAATTTAATGAAGTTCTGGAAAAATTACAGGCTTTGAATGAGGTAGAATATGCTATAGATTTTAAAATGAATTATGGTGCAGGTGAATGGTATACTTATGGTTTTTCACCGATTATTCAGAGTTGGGGTGCTGACTTAATTGACCGTAGTGATTTCCAATCAGCAGATGGTGTCCTTAATGGCCCCGAAGCGGTGGAAGCAATGACTTGGTTCCAAAGCTTATTCAGCAAAGGATATGCTAAACTTCAGCCTGCAGGTGATGACGACTTCTACGGTAGAAAAATTGCTGCTTTATCTTTTGTAGGCCATTGGATGTGGAGTCCCCACAATGAAGGATTGGGCAATGATTTAGTACTTCTCCCAATGCCAAAATTAGGTGATAAGGCTGTTACCGGTATGGGTTCTTGGAATTGGGGGATAACCTCTCAATCCAAAAACCCGGATGCTGCTTGGAAATTTCTCGAATATCTTATTGAGCCAGAACAGATCCTACGCATGACTAATGCTAATGGCGCTGTCCCTGCTCGCAAATCTGCCCTTGCTATGTCAGAATTATTTGGACTAAATGGCCCACTTAGAATTTTTGTTGAACAGCTGGAAGGCGGAGTTGCGGTTACAAGACCAGAAACCCCAGCTTATCCAACTATAACTACTGTATTTGCGGAGGCTGTACAAAATATAGTTAGTGGTGCAGATGTTAAGACTGAGTTAGATAAGGCTGTCCAGAAAATTGATCAAGACATTGAAGATAATCGGGGTTATCCGATTACAAATTAGGTATTTTAATGTGCCTACACTTTTTAGTTACTTAAAAAGTGTAGGCACAGAACATTTAGACTTCTAAATTTACATTAGAAATCCTACTAATTTATTTATAGAAAGTTAAACAAACCTGTCAATTAATTTACTCTTTTTGTTGCCCTAATGTGATAGTATAAAATCAAATATAAATATAACTTACAAGGATTTTGAGAAAATTAAGATAATAGCTTATAATTGAATGAAAAAGTAAAAAATGAACAAAGGGTAATATAAATAATGATAAGCGAATCTGCCATTTCAAATACAAAATCACTTAAAAAGAATGGAAGTTCATTACAAAAAAGAGAAACATTTGCGGCCTGGTCTTTTTGCGCTCTCCCCTTATTTTTTTTACTTCTTTTTCTGGTAACCCCTTTTATTATAGCCTTTGTAATATCCTTCACAGACCAAAGATTAATACCCAATCCTAATTTACCTACCCAATTTATTGCCCTTCGAAACTTTTTAAGATTATTTAGCAGCCCAAGCTTTCGTCAAGCATTACTTAATACTTTTGTTTTCGCAGTTGTCGTAGTCCCTTTACAAACTTTTCTTGCCCTTTTGTTAGCCGTTTTAGTTAATCAAAAACTCCGCTTTATCAATCTGTTTCGTACTATTTATTTTAGTCCGGTAGTTACTACTATGGTGGTGGTGTCTATTATTTGGTATTTTTTGTACAACCCGGGAGAAGGCTTAATTAACCAGATGATAAGTTTCATTAGTTTTGGAAAATTAGGACCCTATAATTGGCTAAACGACACTTCCTTAGCTCTTCCGGCTATTATGATATTATCTATTTGGCAGGGAGTGGGTTTCCAAATGGTAATTTATCTGGCTGGTTTGCAGGGCATTCCTGATGAATTATACGAAGCAGGACGAGTTGATGGAGCTAATGCCTGGCAACAGTTTTGGCAGATTACTATTCCGCAATTGCGTAACACCACAATTTTTGTAATTATTTCTACTACTATTTTGGCGTTCAAGTTATTTACTCAAGTTTGGGTCATGACTAAGGGAGGCCCCCAGGGAGCCACTAAAACTCTCATTATCTTATTATATGAGGAAGGCTTTAAAATGCTTCGCGTTGGTTACGCTTCAGGTATTGGAGTATTATTTTTTCTAATTGTGCTGGCTGTTTCGTTAATACAAAGGATTTATTTAAAGGAAGAAAGGGCGGTGATATAAGGTGACAAGTGTTGATGCTGCGGTTAAAGATTCTCAAAGATTTTCCTTCAAATTCCGTAAGAACATTTCTATAACTCTTAGTTATTTATTGTTAATTGTAGTTGCTTTATTCTTCCTATTCCCCATAATTTTCATGTTCGTGAGTTCTATTAAAAACAATGAGACCCAGATTATAAGAGATATGAGCAGTATATCAGCCTTTATTCCTTATGGAGACTTGGGACTCAAAAACTACTTTGATGTATTTAGGCAAATGCCTTTTGGTCGTTTTATGCTTAATTCAGTTTTTATTGTAGGTAGTACAGTGCTTATGGGACTTGTATTGAATAGCATGATTGCTTATGCGCTTGCCCGGCTACGCTTTAAAGGCAGGGGGTTTATACTTTCTTTTATTATTGCTCTGATAATTATCCCTACTGAAGCAGTGGTTATACCCTTATTGTTAATGGTAAATCGAATTGGCTGGCTAGATAGTTATCAGGTTCAAATTGTACCTTTTATTGTTGATGCTTTTTCTATTTT
>JAHIPN010000160.1 GCA_018894595.1 bacterium | reverse complement strand
TATATTTACCACTACATCTACCGGCAACAATTAATAAACTAAGTATTCCCGCTTCTTTCATAACCCCTAAATCAAAATGTGCACCTGCTAAAGTAAAGAAAATAGCAAAGATTATCTCATCAATTTCGTCAATTACTTCAAAGGCATTTTCATTAGGCCTTATCCTGTTAGTTACCACAAAACCCATAATCATATTTGCTAAAATACTGGAAATATTTAAAATTTTTGCCATGCCTACGCATAATAAGATTATTCCTAAAACAATAACTGATAATCTCTTTTTTGTATCAGCAAAACGGATTAAATAGGTCATTCCAAACCCCAAGACTGTCCCTAATAATATAGCTCCCCCTATATCTAATGCCGGTACCATTACTACTCTAAGCCAGGAAACATTACTAAGACTGCCGATGGTTAATACTTCCGCAACACTCAACCCCAAGGCATAAGCAATTATGCAAAGAGCATCATCTATGGCAATAACCGCAAGTAGAGTGCTGGTTAAAGGACCGCTTGCTTTATACTCCCGAATTATGGCAATAGTAGCTGCCGGGGCAGTAGCACAGGAAATAGCACCAATCACTATAGCTGGGGGGAGGTAAGTTTGATAAAAATTGGGATTGGGGATGGCAAATTTAATAATAAAAGGGGCTAGAAAAGCTAATAATGTAGTGACTAATATCCATGCCCCCATTAATTGAGAACAAGTAATTACCACAATCTGCTTCCCAAATCTTTTTAATATTCCTAAATTAAGAGAGCCCCCCACTAAATAACCAATAATCCCTAAACTAATTTCCACAATTACACTCAAGTCTCCATTAGTTAGTTCTTTGGGAATAATATTAAATACGCTTAAACCCATTCCTATAATAATATATCCACTAATAGTGGGAAGTTTGAACTTTCTGGCTATAAGACCACCAAAGAATCCGATTACTAATAATAATCCTACTGCTAATATGGAATTCATTTTTTAAATCTCATTTCTTTCTTCGATAATTGCATGTATCACATATGACTTGTTTTTTTATTCGTCTTTTTATCTTCTCTTTTCTAACTATTCACTAACGACTATTCACTATTCACTAATTAGGGCTTACGAAAAAAGGAAATTCCTATACAATAAATTTAAGTCTAAACTTTTTTATCAAGCCAGTCTATTAAAAATTTGAAGACTTCTTCTTTTTCCGGTTCATTATGAATTTCATGATAAAGTTCATCCCAAATCTTTAAAGTACAATTTTCGTTTATCTTGTTAGCAAATTCACGACTTGCTTCAAGGGAAATTATTTTATCATCTCCTCCATGCATAAGTAGAAGAGGAAGAGAAAATTCTGAGGCATGTTCTAATGCCCAATGTCCTGATTGATAGATGCCGATAAACATCCGGGCTGAGATATGGTCATGGATTAAAGGGTCATTTTCATAAGCATGAACTACTTCGGGGTCATGAGATAAGACCTTAGTATCCAAACCGCTTTTCTGGGAAAAAGCAGGATAGAGCTGATTGGTTATTTTTCCTAAAATAATTTTAAATGCAGGAGGTTCAAAAGCTAAACGGAGCCAGGGGGCAGTAGCAATTACTCCCTTAAGATGTGATCGACGACGAAGAACATAATTAAGAACCAAATTACCTCCCAAGCTATGACCATAAAGAAAAAAGGGCAATTGAGGAAATTGTTTATTTGCAACCTCCAACAAAGAAGAAATATCCTTCATTAGTGCTCCATAAGAAGGGGTATGACCACGCGGACCTTCAGATTTACCATGTCCGCGTAAATCAAAAGAAATTAAAGTATAACCTGCTTGAATTAAACTATCAGCTACATGGACATAGCGTCCACTATGTTCTCCTAATCCATGAACCAAACAAACCACTGCTCGAGGCCGGTCTTCCGGTTGCCAGATTTGACCAAAGAGTGATAATCCATCAAAGGTATTGAATTTAAATTCAGCATGTTTCATTTTTTGCCCTTTCTTTTACTTTAATTAAACTGCTATTACTGATTACAACCCAAAAAGTAAATAAAATAGTAGTGTAGGGGCACGATGCATCGTGCCCGCAGAAAAAATTAGGTATAATATGACGAGGGCACAATTCATTGTGCCCCTACAGCCCGGTTATAACCAACAAATCAAAATTATTATAAAATTATTTACGATACACTGTGTGTATACTCTGCTTTTAAATATTTTTTAGCTTTTTTTGGGGAATAACCATAATTAATAATATTTTTTTATATAATCCTCAGTTTCATCCCTGGTTCCTTTAAAGGGACCAGGATTTTCCATCTTAAAAGAAACTAAAGCAGCAGCAAAAAGCAAAGCACCTTTAATGTCTTTATTTAATCTCTCAGTAATATAAGCACTGAAACAGGTATCACCCCGGCCGGTTCTTCCTGAAAGATTTCGAGGTTTCAAGGGACAAGTATAATGTTTTTTACCATTATAAATTAAAACTTCTTTATTATGAGTAATCATAATTTCTTTTGCTCCCCACCCGAAGAGCATTTCCGCTGCTTTTTTTCTATCTTTTGTTCCGGTCATAATTGCAGCTTCAGCTGCATCAGTTTTTAGATAATCAATATAAGGGAGATATTCCTTCTTTTCCTCCCAATCTTTAAAGACCATTTCCTTATTTTCTCCTACATTCCTTAAAAATCCTTGAACATCCAGGGCGATTTTTCCTTTGCTATGCAGAAACTTTATCATTTTATTATCAAATTCTCCGGAGATAAGACCGGCAAAATGATAGATTTGAGAATTAATATTATTCGGGATATCGTCGATGGTGAAGGGGTCAGCAATGGATAGAGCAATACAGGTCCTTCTTTCTCTATCTGCGCTATGATAAATATTTCTTATAGAAGTTGTATTCTTTGAGTTTAGGGCAAAAATATCTTCCTCTGGGATGGTAAACGCTTCTAAACAATCTTTATTTTGAAAGGATAATTTAGTTAAGATACCAGTTTTGTGACCAATAGCATAAGAGGTGCAGGACGAATGAACCACCGCCCCTCCAATTTCCTTTACAGTTTCTCCTTGATAAATATTTTCATCAATAGAGATATGACCCATTATAAAAGTATCGTAATTTTTCATTTTCACTTCTTACACCTTTTTTACATAAATTAATTATACTCCTAAAGAATCCATTTGAAAAATATTTTTAAAAAGAATTTTACAATAAATTATGACTTTTTGGTTGTAATTATGTTGTAGGGGCACAATGAATTGTGCCCTCACCATTTTATTACCTAATATCTCTTGCGGGCACGATGCATCGTGCCCCTACATTATCATTTTGTCTACTTTTTAGGTTGCAATCATATAATTCAAATAAATTAGTTATTATTTGAAAATTCAATCTGGACCTGTAGACTTTTCTGGTGGAAAATTGAGCTAAAAACGAAAAAAGGGGGGGATAAAATATTAGCAAGTTTAATTTAGGCTTATTTATTACTTGTACTTATTTAAAAATTCATAATTTCTAATAATTTAGTTAGTGTAATATCTCCAATTTTTTCAAAGCGATATCGAGCC
>JAHIPN010000159.1 GCA_018894595.1 bacterium | reverse complement strand
TGATTATAATTAAGCTAGCCAGAGGTAATAGGAGGTAGAAATGATAAAAATTGAGTTTGATATATTTGTCTTTAAAGAAGATGAGAATTATGTAGCTTATTGCCCCGAACTTGACATTTCCAGCTGTGGAAATACTATTGAGCACTCGAAAGAAATGCTCAAAACAGCCATAAGATTATTTCTTGAAGAAGCTGAAAAAATGAATACCCTTGAAGACATACTTGATGAAGCTAATTATAAAAAAGATGCAAAAGGCAAATGGTCGCCCCCAAAACTTGTTGCAACAGAATTTGCAGGATTATAGTATATGCCTAAAATAGTACCCATTCCAGCAAGTATTCTTAGAAAAATATTTGAAAAAGATGGTTTTAAATGCGTAAGAATTGAGGTGATCATTATGTTTTTACAAAACAAGGGGCAATGAAGCCCATTGTTATACCTAATTGACCAGCAGTATCAGTATTTATAATCAGAAACAACATAAGGACTGCGGGGATAAGCAGAGAACGTTATTTCCAACTTTTAAAAGAGATAAAATAAAAAAATATTATTTAGAATAGATACTATTTGCTAATTTATTTTTATTTCTTCAGCTTTTAAGCCTAACCTTCCCCTCTTTTAGGGATTACTACAAAAATATTCTTAAGTCTTTCTCTTATTCCAGAGAGTTCTTTTTGCACCTCTGAGAAACGTAGGGAATAATATTCACGGCTTTGCAGATTTAGTGTGGTTATAGTATTCGGTTTACAGTTTTCAGTTAGAAAGATAGTATAACTAGCAAAGTCCTATAAACCAAAATGTTCACTAATCACTTTGTTTATTTTGTTTATAGTTTCCTTGTCTTCAATATTTCCTATTTTATTTATTAACCTTTTCTTATCAATGCTTCTAAGTTGTATAATCATTATTTTGGAATTTTCGTGTAAGTCTGCCATGGTCTTTGAAATATATATTTCGAAAGGGTATACCTTATTTGTTTTGGAAGATAAGGGAGCAACAGTAATTAAGGGTGAATATTGGTTGTGAATATCGTTAGATAAAATTAAAGCAGGCCTTTTCTTATTTACTTCGTGCCCAGCAGTGGGGTCGAAATTTACTAGATATATTTCTCCTTTTTTAGGATATCCCATCATTTATAGCCCCATCGAATTCTTGATTTTCTGTTTTTATTTCAGTGTAAGCATCTTTATAAGCTTTTATTAGGGCTTGTTCTTTTTGCTTCTGGAATTGTTTTTTTAATAAATCAGCAATAAATTTACTTCTCTTTCTATTAGGAATTATTTCTCTTAGGTTATTGACTAAATCTTTGGGTAATGAAATAGTTACTTTTTCTTGAGTAGTCATAATATACCTCCATCTAATTAGGACATCTATTTATTACATAATAACATTATTATCTTTATTGTCAAGGGAAAAATCGAAATGATAAGTTTTGTGCCAGGCACCAGATAAATAAAAAACTTTTAAAAATTTTCTAAGACCTAAAACAGTAAAACAAAGGTTGCAAGGTGCAAGTGAATTTAGTTAGCTGGTTTGTCGGTTAGCCAATTTATAGATGTGATAAGTATTTAAACAAATAATTGACTTGTGCATTGTTTGGTGTATAATTAATACAGGAGGTGATGTACATGAAAAGGTTAAATATTACCTTGCCAGAGGAAATTGCCCAAGAGATAAAAGATATCCCCAACAAGAGTGGTTTCATTTCCGAAGCTGTAAAAGAAAAGCTTGAGAGAATAAATAAAGAAAAATTGGATAAACTTTTAATAGAAGGATATAAGGCAACCAGAAAAGAAGATAAAGAGATTAACCAGGAGTGGGAAAAGATTACTCTGGAGGGATGGAGATAATATGGACTTTCCTAAAAAAGGTGAGATTTGGTTTGTATCCTTAGAGCCGGTAGTGGGACATGAAATAGGAAAAACAAGACCGGCTTTGGTAATATCTAATGATAGAAATAATTTGTTTGCTGAGACGGTAACTGTACTTCCTATTACCTCAAAAACAGAAAAAATCTATCCATTTGAAGTTTTTCTTCCCGGCGAAGAAACTCATCTAGCTAAAGATTCTAAAGTAAAATGCAATCAAATTCGAACTATAGACAAGAAAAGACTTATCAATTTTGTAACCACTTTGCTTCCTAAAAAATTAGAAAAGGTAGAGAAGGCACTTTTGATTCATCTTGATATTAACTAAGCATAAACCGATAAAAAGGATAAAAAGGGGACAGGCTACTTTAAAATACAAGGTGCAAGGTGCAAGATATAGGGAAACAGTATCGAGTATGTAGTGGAAAACAGTATCGAGTATTGAGCGAAGAAGGGAAAAAAAGTTGCCAAAAGGTGCCTGGCACCTTTTGGCAACTTTATAATTTATTTTCTACAAAAAAAGAAGGATTTTTGAATAGGTTTGTAGAATATAAATAGAGAATAAATAATTGCAAATAAAAAAGCTAAGAGATATTATTAGTAAAGTAAAGTTAAAATGAGGAAGCAATATTACAAGGGATGAGATTGCCGCGCTCCGATAAATCGGAACGTGTAAGGATAGAAATAATAGATGGGCACGATGCATCGTGCCCCTACAAAATTCTTTTATTCCATTAAGTGAGGGAGAAATCTATGAAGAAATATTTTAGAAGTTTTTCCTGGGTTGTTTTGGATATAGTTTTGTTAAATGTTTCTCTAATCCTTTCTCTGATATTAAGATTTGGAAAAGGTTGGGAAATCTATTTCTATGTTTATTGGGAATCAATTGTCTATCTTAGCGGATTATTTCTTTTATTTGCTGTAATTTTTAGATTATATAAGAGAATCTGGAGATATTTAAGTATCGGTGATCTTTTTCTGATAGCAGAAGTTGTTACCGGGGGAATATTTGGTGCGGTTTTGTGTTTAAATTTGGTGAAGGGTATTGCCTTTCCGCGCACAGTTGTGGCTTTGACCTGGTTTTTCAGTCTGGCTTTGGTGGGAGGAAGCCGATTGGTCTGGAGATTATATTGTGAGAGGAAGGGTGCTTTAAATAGAGGGCAGGAACGAATATTAATTGTGGGTGCAGGAGATGCGGGAGAGGTTATTTCCCGGGAAATAATTAGAAGACCTGATTTAGGCAAATTAGTGGGTTTTGTGGATGACGATAATGAGAAGATTGGAAAGAGAATTCACAATGTGAAGGTATTGGGGAATATTGAGGGGATAAATGATATTTTGGAAGGTGAGCAGGTTAGCACAGTTATTATTGCCATCCCTAAGGCAAGCGGTAAAGAGATTAGGAGAATCGTTGATAATATAAAAGATAAAGAAGTGAAGATAAAGACCTTGCCCGGATTGTATGAGCTGGTAGATGGTAAAGTCAGTGTTTCTCGGATCAGGGATATCAGGATTGAAGATTTGTTGGGGAGAGAACCGGTAGATTTAAATTTGGAAGAGATTTCCGGATACTTGCAGGGCAAGAGAGTGATGGTAACCGGGGGAGGAGGCTCGATCGGAGGAGAGCTTGCCAGGCAAATTTGTAGATTTAGGCCGAGGAGTTTGATTTTATTGGACCATAGTGAAAATGGTCTTTTCCATATAAATCTTGAGCTTGGAAGGAAATGGTCGGGAGCAGGAGAAAAAACAGGAGTGGAGATGGAGTTGGAGTTAGTGGTGGCTGATATTAGAGATAGAGATAAGATGGATAAGATATTTAAGAAGTATATGCCGGAAGTGGTTTTTCATGCAGCAGCCCATAAACATGTCCCGATGATGGAATTTCACCCTGATGAAGCAGTGATGAATAATATTATGGGGACTAAGAATGTGGCGGAATTGGCAGATGAGTATGGGGCGGAAAGGGTGGTAATGATTTCTACCGATAAAGCCATTAATCCTACCAGTGTGATGGGGGCGAGTAAGAGAGTGGCCGAGATGGTGGTGAAAGAATTAGGAGAAAAGAGTAAAACTAAATTTGTAGCGGTTCGCTTTGGAAATGTATTGGAGAGTAATGGCAGCGTAGTTCCCATGTTTAAGCAGCAGATTGCTGAGGGCGGACCGGTTACGGTGACTGATAGGGAAGTAAAGAGATATTTTATGACTTTGCCTGAGGCAAGTCAATTGGTGATTCAGGCCGGGGCACTGGGGAAAGGCGGAGAAGTATTTGTGCTGGATATGGGAGAACCGATAAAGGTGTTGGATATGGCCGAGGAATTGATTCGTTTGTCCGGGCTTGAAGTTGGGGAGGATATAGAGATAGAGATCGTAGGATTAAGACCGGGAGAGAAGATGTTTGAGGAGATATTGACCGAGGAAGAGAGGAGCGGTGTGCTGGGAGACAGCGGGCATGAAAAGATTTTTATCGCAAGAGTAGAGGAAGTTGATGGGGAGAAGCTGGGGAAGGATATTAAGGAGTTGGAGAGGTTGGCGAGGGAGATGGATGCTGAAGGAGTGGTGCGGAAACTGCAGGAGATTGTGCCCAGTTATCAGCCGAATAGGGAGATGTTGAGATAGTCGTTAGTATTAAGTAACCCAAAGGTGCCAGGCACCTTTGGGTTACTTTTTAAAAGAAAAGTGCCAGGAACCTGGAGTTGTAATTGATTTAATTATGGTATTTTATATAAATTCTTTGTTTTTAAGTCGGCATGTTCTTGAATCTGTTCAAAGTGATTATCTGCATGGAGGAGGGTGAGGTCATAATAAAGTGCAACACTGGCAATTAAGAGGTCGGTAGAGGGGATAGTTTCCCCTTTTCTGCGCAAGTCAAATCCAAGCTGTGAAGCCTTTTCCCATATTTCTTTATCTACCTTAAAATAATGCAGAGCGGTTAAATCTAAAAAAATTTCATTATATTCTTTTTTTGTTTTGGTTCCCTGCAAGAGCTCTAAAATGATTATACCTGTTGTAGCTGATTGGTCTTTGTCTAAAATATTTGTCAGGATATTTTTGACCTGATTAGACGAATTTCTTTTTAAGCCTAATATCCAGGCTGACGTGTCAATTAAAAAAAGTTTTTTATCTTTATTCATCTTTTCTCATTTCCTCTAAAGAAGAAAGGTTAAGGGATAGGTCGCATTTCCCTAATCTATTTTTTAGCTTTTCCAGATGTCTTCTTCTTATAAATTCTTTTAAAGAAAGATTGATCAATTCTTTTTTGGTACGTATATTAGATAATTTTAATGCTTCCTCAAGCAGTCCTTTATCTATGTTAATAGTAGTCCTCATTACGCATCACCTCTATATGCATATTATCACAAAAAATGATGCCTGTCAAAAAATAACAAGGAAAAGTAACCCAAAGGTGCCAGGCACCTTTGGGTTACTTTAGTCGTTTGTAGGGGCAGACCTTGTGTCTGCCCTCTTTATATTTTTAGAAAGGGGAGTTTGTGATATAATGAGAGCAATATTATTGGCTTTGGAGTAGGTTTTATTAAAATGGTAATGACTGGGATAAGAGAAAGAGAGGAAGTTTTGAGTTCTCCGAGATTAAGCGATAGGCGGGGAAGATTTGGCGGGGTTGTGGTGATAGGTGGAGCTAATATTGATTTGAGGGGCAGACCTGCTGGGGTAGCACTGGAAAGGCATACCTCAAACCCGGGTAGGATAAGTGTTGATTCGGGAGGAGTGGGAAGGAATATTGCCCATAATCTGGCATTGCTTAATGTGCCGGTTACTCTGTTGAGTGCAGTGGGAGATGATGGAGAAGGGATAAGAATTTTGGAGGAGACCGGGAAGGTCGGAGTTAGGATGGAACAGATGATAATATCGGGAGAGCATCCTACCGGAATATATCTGGCAATATTGGATGAGAAGGGTGAGATGGAGGTAGCGGTTTCGGATATGCAGATATTAGAGGAGATTTCGCTGGAGTATCTGAGGTCAAAGGCTTATTTAATTAGAGAGAGCAAGATTGTGGTGATGGATACTAATATACCGGAGGAGAGTATCGAATATGTGATGGACCTATGCAATAAGGTTAAGGTTCCTATTTTAGTGGAGCCGGTATCGGTGGAGAAGGCCAAGAAGTTAAGGAAAGTATTGGACGGAAGCGGGAGAGGAAAGGGAAGCAGAAAAGGAAGAGGAAGCGGAAAATGGATTATTGATTATATCACTCCGAGTAGGGATGAGCTGGAATCAATCTTGGGGGTGAAAATGGGTGATAATCAGGAGATAGATTTGGATGTAGATATAGTGAGGGCGTCAGAGGAACTAAGACGCAAGGGGGCAAAAAATGTGATTGTCACTTTAGGAGAAAGAGGGATATATGTTTCTTGCGGCGGGGCTGGCGAAGGGAAGAAAGAGGATTGTTGGAGCAAGTTTATGGCGTCCTATAGGGGTGAGGTAGTGGATGTAACCGGGGCTGGAGATGCGCTGGCAGCAGGTCTGGTTTATGGAATTTATAATGGGTATTCTTTGGAGATGGCGGCAAGATTTGGTCTGGGGGCGGCGGCCCTGACTATTTCCACAAAAGAGGCGGTAAGGAGAGATTTAAGGGAAGGGTTGTTGAGAAGCAGGATAGAAGAAGAGGAGAAAGAGGGAGGAAGGTTATTGTAAGGTGGTTATGGGTGAGAGCGGAAAAAGATTTTATGATTTTAAAGATGAAGTGAGGGAAGCTTTAGAAAGAGGCAGGCCGGTGGTGGCTTTAGAATCGACTTTAATATCTCATGGGTTTCCTTATCCGGAAAATTTGAAGGTGGCAGGGGAGATTGAGGAGATTATCCGGGGATGTGGAGTTGTGCCTGCTACTATCGCGGTTATTAAGGGAAAAATAAAGGTAGGGCTCGCGAGAGGTGAATTGGAATTTATGGCAACTTCTAAAGATATTTTAAAAGCCAGTAGGCGGGATTTGGCAGTGATAGTAGCAAAAGGCTTAAATGGGGCTACTACAGTAGCGGCAACTATGATAGTGGCGGAGATGGCCGGGATAAAGATTTTTGCAACCGGCGGAATAGGAGGAGTACATCGGGGAGCAGAGAAGACTTTTGATATATCTGCAGATTTGCAGGAGCTGGCGAGGACGCCAGTAGTAGTGGTGTGCAGCGGAGCAAAGGCGATACTTGATTTGCCTTTAACTAAAGAATATCTGGAAACTATGGGCGTGCCGGTGATTGGATTTGGGAGTGAAGAGCTGCCTGCTTTTTATTGTCGGGAGAGCGGACTAAAGGTTGATTATGTGGTAAATGATGAGGTGGAGGCAGTGAAGATAATAAGAGCTATGCAGGATTTAGAATTAGGAGGGGGAATGATTATTGCCAATCCTATTCCTGAGGAATCGGCCCTTTCAATGGAGTATATGAATGAGGTGATAGAAGAGGCGGTTAGAGCGGCAGAGAAGGAAGGAGTCAAAGGAAAGAAGCTAACCCCTTATTTACTGGGCAGGATAAATGAATTAACCGGAGGCAAAAGCCTGAAAGCTAATATTGAGTTGGTAAAGGATAATGCTCGGGTAGCCGCAAAAATCGCTTACGGACTAAAAAACAATAAAAAGTAACCCAAAGGTGCCAGGCACCTTTGGGTTACTTTTTAGTTCATAGGATAAATTTGGTGTCGGGATCCTAATAAAGCATGTGGATAAAATAAGGTGTGATATAATAAAATTGTGTAAAAAGAGTTCAATTTTCATATTGAGGTCGGTGAATTTAATGATTGGAAATGAAAAAATTAAAATTATAAAAAATATTTTGGTGAAGGCATTTAGCCCTTATATAATTTATATTTTTGGCTCTACGGTAAAAAATAGAGACAGAGGAGAAAGCGATATAGATATTGCCATTCTGACTGATAGAAAAGTAGATGAGTATGAATTATTTATTCTATCTCAAAAATTGGCGGATATTTTAAAAAAAGAGGTTGATCTAATAGATTTGAATAAGGCTTCCACTGTTTTCAAAATTCAAATTATAAAAACAGGAAAATTAATCTATAATTCTAATAATCTAAAGAAAATGTATTTTCAGATGAGGACTATGAAAGACTACGCGATCTTAAATGAGGAAAGGCAAGAGGTAATAGATAAAATTAAATCAAGGGGTGCTCGAATATGATCGATGATGTAATTTTAAATAAAACTGAAATTGTTAAAAGATGTATTAGTAGGGCAAAGGAAGAGTATGATTGTAATCCTAAAAATCTGGAAAATTATACCAAGCAGGATTCTGTTATTTTAAATATTCAGAGGGCATGTGAAGCAGTAATTGATTTAGGGATGCATGTTATTGCTGAAAGGGGTTTGGGGATTCCTCAAACGAGCAGAGATACATTTGAAATTTTACAAAATAATAAGATTATTAGCCATGAGATGTCCGAGCGGCTTAAAGCGATGATCGGATTTAGAAATATCGCAATACACAATTATCAAAATCTAAATTTGAAAATAATCCAAGCAATTATAGAGAAAGACCTGAAGGATTTGCTGTATTTTACAGATGTTATTATGAAAATATAAGAAAAGTAATGTATAGAAAGGTGCCAGGCACTAAATTTGTCATTTTTAATGAAAAGGTGAAAAGTAAAGATGAAAATAGTTATTGTTGGGGCTGGTCCGATAGGATGTTATACAGCACAGTTGTTGAAGAAATGTGGGATTAATGGCTTTAGAATAATTGAAGAACACGATGAGGTAGGCAAGCCGGTAAGGTGTGCCGGAATTGTGGGCAGGCCGGTTTTCGAAGATAGTTTGATACCCTTATCGAAAAGTTCTATATTAAATCAGATTAATGGAGCCTTGTTTTTTTATAAAGGTGATAGTTTTAAGATAGAGAGGTCCGGGGTGGCTCTTGTAATTGACCGGGAGAAGTTTGATAAAGAACTGAGCCAGGGATTAGAAGTGGAATGTGGGATAAGATTGCTGGAGATAGAGGAAGAGCAGGATAAGGAGAGCAGATATAGGCTGAAGACTAATCAGGGTGATATTTGGGCTGATATGGTTATTGGAGCTGATGGACCGCGGTCCCGGGTGAAAAAGTTTATAGATTCGAAGGGAAATAAGAGTAAAGCCGGTGATGGTAGTGACGGCACTGGCTCCGGCTCCGGGGAAACTAAATTTTATAAAGGGGTTCAGTATAGAATAAAATTAGAAGATTTAAAAGGCGTAAAAGATTTAGAAGATGAAGTTTTTTCCGAGGAGGGGGAGATGACCCGGGTATATATGCGGGAAGGAATCCCTTTTTTTGTGTGGATTATTCCTGAAGGAGGCGGGGTTATACGATTAGGGGTAATCGCAGAAAATGGAAGCAGAGAGTTAGAGCGAGTGATGGAAGAAGAAGGGATAAAAGGCGAGATTATCGATAGATTAGCCGGGATTATTTCGATGGGATTGTGCCAGAGTGTTTACAAGAAGGCAGTGGTAGTGGGAGATGCAGCTCGGCAGGTAAAACCTTTGACCGGGGGAGGAATTTATTACGGGATGAAGGCGGCCGAGATTCTGGTGGAGTGTATTCGGGAGGGAACGCTGGCTGAATATGACCAGAGATGGAAGAGTAAATTTGGAAGAGAAATCAAATTTGGACTGTGGGCCAGGAAAGTTTATGAGAGATTAAATAAAGATGAGGACGAATTAGAGAATATTTTCTCGCTGTTTAAAGAGAATGCGGAATTTATCGAGCGGGCGGCAAATTTTGAAAATCATTCTTTAGTATTTAGGGAGGCATTTAAGAGGCCGAAGATATTTATGAAAGCCGGCAAAATTTTTGGGAGGAATATAGGAAAAATAATATTCTAAGAGGAATAATGAGGAATAAGAGGAAAAGAGGAGGGAGAAAGTAAATTGAAATCAATTATTCTTTGTGCAGGAAAAGGCACGCGCCTTAGACCGCTAACTCATACGAGTGCCAAACATTTAATTCCCATTGCTAATAAACCAGTATTGTTTTACGGAATAGAGGCAATTCGGGATTGTGGGATAAAAGATATTGGAATAATAATTGGGGAGACCGGAGAGGATATAAGGAGTGAGCTTAGAGAGGGCGGTAAGTGGGGAGTGAATATTTCTTATATAGAACAGAAAGAAGCCCTGGGGTTGGCTCATGCGGTATCGGTGGCTCGTGATTTTTTGGGAGAAGAAAAATTTTTAATGTATTTAGGGGATAACCTCCTGAAAAACGGGGTAGAAAGCTATGCAAATAAATTTATTAAAGGGAATTATAATGCCTTTGTGTTATTGACTGAAGTAGATAACCCAAGGCAATTTGGCGTTGCTGAACTGGAAGGGGGGAGAGTTGTTGGGGTAGTGGAAAAACCTAAAAAGCCAGTCAGTAATTTAGCCTTGATAGGGGTTTATTTTTTTGATAAAAATGTTCATCAGGCCATTAAGAGTATAAAACCTTCTGGTCGGGGGGAATTAGAGATTACCGATGCCATTCAGTGGATGATTGATAAGGGTTACAAAGTTGGAGCTGAAGTTATTGGAGGCTGGTGGAAAGATACAGGAAAGCCTGAAGATATTCTGGAAGCCAATCGTTTAATTTTAGAGGATATTGAGAGGGATGTTAGTGGGGCGAAAGTGGATGAGAAGTCTGAGATCTCAGGAAGAGTAAAAATCGGAAAAGGGTCAGAGATTATAAATTCTAAGATAGTAGGCCCGGTGATAATCGGAGAAAAGGTGAAGGTGGTTGATTCCTATGTCGGTCCCTTTACTTCTATTTCTGACGGGGTAGAAATAAGAAAGAGTGAAATCGAGTGCAGCGTAATTCTAGAAGAGAGCAAACTGGAATATATAAAGGGGCGGATGCAAAGATGCCTTATCGGGAAAGGCGTGGAAATTTATCATTCTAAAGACCTCCCCCGAATATACAAATTCACCTTAGGCGACCACAGCAAAGTCGGCTTATTGTAAAGATGTATAAATATGAAAAGTAACCCAAAGGTGCCTGGCACCTTTGGGTTACTTTTTAGAAGGAAGTGCCTAAAGTGATGTAGATATCATATCCTTTGGGGTCAGAAAGGGCTTTGGCTGCCCCAAGTCTTAGGGTGAAGGGTGAATCGTATTGGTAATTAAAATCTGCTTTTAGTTCTGCTCCGATACTTGATTTAAAATTCTGCCAGATAGAATTAATTTCATCTTCTTCATTGGTTGTATTTGTATTTATACTGG
>JAHIPN010000158.1 GCA_018894595.1 bacterium | reverse complement strand
TTTGATACATAATCTTGTTAACCATAGATCAGTCCTTTCCTTATAGTATTGATTCTTATTCATACTATAGTAAAGAACTGTTTCTTTTAAAAGGTGCATTTTTATTTTCCACCTTAGGTGCATTTTAGTTTACCATTTCCACTTCCATTGTACCATTGTATTCTTGTACTTTGGTCAGCTGTAGCTGCAATCAATCCATGTTGTACACTTGGATCGTAACCTGTGTCGCCATTTACTAAGATATAGGCTACTATGCCTCCGCCATAACTATCGCCCACGGCTACTGGTGCCGGGTTGACTGTCACTGCGCATGTTGCAGTGAAGCCTCCATCTACTGTTGTTACTGTAATAGTAGTTGTACCTGCTGTTAATGGTGTTACTACTCCATTAGCTACGGTTGCCACTGCCGGAGCACTTGAAGACCAAGTTACGCTTCTGTTGGTAGCATTTGCAGGTGCTACAGTCGCTACTAATGTTCCTGTTGCTCCCCCTGCTGTTAAGGTCATGGTTGCTTGATCTAAAGTTACTCCTGTTACGGCTACTGGCGTGGGAGTGGTGAGTAGGCAGCCGGTGATGAGAAGGGCTGTCAGAATTACTAAACAGACAGTAATAAAACCTTGTTTACTAAACATTATCTTATCCTCCTTTTTAAATAAGGTTAACCCAAAATCTGCGTATGAAATATTTACGCAGATTTTTTGCTGGATTCATCTAATAATCATCTTGTTTTTAGATTTTAAAACTTAGTTTTTTAGTTAACATATTCGTCCAGTCTAAATCTTCAATGTGCAATTAATTACACATTCCTTTTTATTTTTCCTTCTTTAATCCAATTTCTTATTATTTCTCTCCTCTTTTCTTCCAAGACAACCTCAAGCATTTTTGAAGTTTCTCCTGTGGTTCTTCAACTTCCCGACCAGCTAAATCCTTCTTTTTCTAATCTCTTCCTGGCTTGATATATTTCCCGATTATTGCCTTCTTTGACCGCTTTAATGCTGTTTTTATCAACAGAAACCAACTTAAAATTCTTTTCTTCGAGCATTATTACCAGTTCATCAACTTCGCCCTTCTTTAAAGCATAGCAATAAACTTCAAGCTTAGAGTCTTCTTCATTTTTAGAAAATTCATTAAATAGTTTTATAATAGAACCCCTCCCCTTAATCCTTGTAATATTTTTCTAGATACTGGTAATTCGACAAATAAATAGGCGCCTACCCCTATTATATTTTTTTCTATCTATTAACCATCTATAAAGAAAATTGGACCTGTCCCTATTTATTCTATTATTCTATTATTTAAGTCACCGAATAACATATCGCCTAACTACCGATAAAAACACAGAGTTCGTCGCGTCAAATCTTAATTATTCTAACCAGACCCAGCAAAATAGTATTGTTAAACTTTTTTCTTCCCACACTAATAGTGCCATACCAACCCATTATTTCTCAAATTTCAAAACCTTTTAAACAAAAATAGACATAACTATGGAATTTTCTCTGGCGTTACCTATGGATTTTATTATAACTTTGAGGCTACTCGAAAAGCAATGTGCTATAGTATATCTTTGAATTTATTCCTTGATACCCGTATTACAAAATAAAATGTAATTTAAATTATTCGAATGTCAATAATAATGACCCCTATTTACTTCCTAATTTTCAAAATGTAACATCAGCATCAGAAGAAAGCTCTAAAGTCTTTTTTAGAATTCCGTTTAAATAAACTTTAAATTTCCTTTGTTCCCTGTCAAACACCAACACTTTTTGTATGATTGAAGCTCCTATGACAAACTGATCTATAATCGTCCCTTCCTCATTTTCTACCACACAGTCCCCTGAACCAGACGGAAGTGAGAAAAAGAACTCCCGTCTTATGATAGTTTCCCCCCAGTTGAATGATCTTTTCCGCCAGTTTTCATCCTCTACGGTAATCTCTCCAGATAGCAAAATATCATTTGGCCCCATAATATTGCCAATCCACCCAATGGGGCTGTTCTGGAAATAAATCTCTCCAGAGGTCCACCATATCCATACCTCTTTCACGGTGGAATCATAGACGGATGCAGAGTTATATCTCATTGGTCTGAGAACTGAGAGATGACAATTCCGAAATTCAATGTTGCTTCCGTAGGTATATCGAAAGCACCATCCATTTTCAATAGTAGAATTAATAATGTTAATCGATGGACCCTGCGTCGCAGGCAAGTTAAGTTGAAAAGAAGAAATATCACCACTGGGGAGATCTGAGATAATCCCAGAATAACCGCTAACACGAGGTACAATTTCTCTTATCGTGGAGTTTTCTATGTTTACCTCGCTCCCTTCATCGGGGCTTATCTGACCCATTTTACAATTCTTGAATGTAACCTCGGCATCGCCA
>JAHIPN010000014.1 GCA_018894595.1 bacterium | reverse complement strand
AGATTCAGATATATTTATTGCTACTTCAGGAAATTTAATCGACTGGGAACCTGAAATAAAACCGGTGCTTAATAGGAGATTTAGGAAAAAAGATAATGGAGAAAGATATTTTGATTCTTTATTGGTAGAACCAGGGCCAACTCCTATTATTACCGAACAGGGAATATTATTAATCTATAATGGTGCAAATTTCTCTAAAGAATATGCAACCGGAGAAGTACTTTTTTCCTTAGAAGATCCAAGAGTAGTCCTAAAGAGAACTGATATGCCAGTTCTTGAGGTAGATAATATATTGGAAGAAAAGGGCGAAGTAAATAATGTAGTTTTTTCCGAGGGTTTAGTGCAATTTAATGGTAAATGGTTTTTATATTTTGGTATGGGTGATTCCAGAATCGGTGTTGCAGTGGCTGATTTAAAGTTTATTCAGTAAGTTAAATATTTTTTGATTAAACTTAGAGCTACTACTGCCATAAGCGGTGGTAGTTTACGAATAGAAAATTAGATATAAAAAAATAATTTGCATTTTTTTATTTTATGGTGTATTATTTTAGATAATACACTTAAACGTTAAAGTAACCCTCAAATTTTAAATTTTAAATACTTTATATTTGTAATTGAAAGATTATATTTTTTAATTAATCACTTAAACGTTAAAGGAGAAAACCCTCAATGAGTTCTAACATTAAAGATATTGCTAAAAAATTAGGAATTTCAGCCGCAGCAGTTTCCAAAGCTTTAAATAATAGAAAAGATATAAGTGAAAAGCTTAAAAGAAAGGTTCATGAAACGGCAAGAGAATTAGATTATACCCCTAATTCAATTGCAAAAAGATTAGTAACCAATAAAAGCAATACAATTGGTGTGTTTATATTTAGCAGACAGGAACATACTTTTAGCAATGATTTAGGTTTACAGTTTTTAGGCGGCATCTTAGAAGAAGCCAATAAAAACAATTATGACATCGTTCTTTTTTCAATTGATAGCGACCTTTTAAATGAAAAGTCATATATAGAATTATGCAAGGAGCGAAGGGCCGAAGGGGCAATATTCAGTGGCTTACGATTAGACGACCCCCATATCAAAAAAATTAAAAATTCTACTTTCCCCATTTCAATCATTGATACTTTTATAGAAGGAGAAAATGTTAATTTTGTGAGCACTGATAATAAATTAGGCGTTTTTGAAGCCTTGGATTATTTATGGGGACTCGGTCATCGAAGAATTGCTATGATTAATGGCCATAGCAATGCTCAGGTTTCCTGGGATAGATTAAATGCTTATCGAGGTTATTTGGAAGAGAGAGAAGTTTATGATGAAAGATTGGTTTTTACAGGGGATTTTACCGAAGATAGCGGCTATCAATGTGCAGAAAAGATAAGGAAGTTAGAAAAACTACCGACTGCGATTTTCATTGCCAGTGATTTGATGGCAATGGGAGCTATGAGAGCTTTTAAAAAAAATGGTTTTAATTTACCTACAGATATGTCTATTGTTGGGTTTGATAATATCCCTATGGGAGATTATTCCACGCCGAGGTTAACTACCATTGGACAGGATGCTGTTGGTATGGGGAAATGGTCTGTTAGATTAATCTTAAATAAGTTAAAAAAAGAAGAACCACAAAAAAAATATTTGTTAAAACCAAAATTGATAATTAGAGATTCCTGTAGTTCCGTTAATATTAATAAATTAGATGGACAACTTAAAGAAACACTCGAGAGTAAATTTAAAAAATGAAAGGAGGGGATAGATGCTGTAAAAATTGTTACAGATGTATACTTGTTTAGTAATTTTGAAAATAAAATTTATGGAGGAGAAAAATGAAAAAGAATTTAAGCATTTTATTAATCGTAAGCATGTTGCTTATTTTTTCTGCTGTAAGCATGGCAGAAACTGAGGTAAGAATCGTAGGTTGGGGTGGAACTGATCAGTCTATCGTAGAAGAATTAATTAATCTGTTTGTTATCCCTGAATTAGCTGATAAGGGGATTACTGCAATATATGAACCAATTGTTGACGATTTTCAGAAAAATTTAATTAATTCCCTTTCTGCCGGAACAGCCGGAGATCTGTTTTATATGGATATCTTCTGGGCAGAATACATAATCAAGGCTGGACAAGTAGAACCATTGGATGATTATTTAGCTAAATCAGAGGTATTAAATAAAGACGATATAATTCCCTCACTATTGGACGCATTTTCCTTTGATGGTAAAGCATATGGTATTCCGAAAGACTTTAATTCCCTTGCCTTGGTCTACAATAAGGACCTTTTTGATGTTGCTTACATACAATATCCTAATGAAAATGATACCTGGGATGATTTAGAAAATAAATTTGCAAAAGTTGTGGAAGCCTTTGACGGTGAAGTAACTGGTTTAGCATTGGCACCTGAATTTGCCAGATTTGGAGCCTTTGCCTATGCTGCTGGTTGGGAACCCTTTGTAGACGGTAAAACTAATCTTATGGACCCAGCTTTTCTCGAGGCATTTAACTGGTATGTAGGATTAAAGGAAAAAGGCTTAGGAGTTATGCCAGCTGATATCGGCCAAGGTTGGGGCGGTGGTGCTCTTACTACCGAAAAAGTAGCTGCTGCTTTAGAGGGTGCCTGGATTCTTGGCTTCTTAAGAGATAATGCCCCTAACTTAAAATATGGGGCAACTCTATTACCTAAAAACCCCGGAACCGGCCAGTCAGGTAATTTTATTTATACTGTAGCCTGGGGTATAAATGCTAATTCTAAGAATAAAGATGCCGCTTTTAAGGTTCTGGAGGCTTTAACCAGTCCTGCTGCTCAGCAATGGATTTTAGAAAGAGGTTTAGCTATACCCAGTCGTAAGGCTTTAGCTGATAATCCTTATTTTGAAAAAGATACACCAGAAGCACAAGCCAATAAAATAGTTTTTCTTGGTGCGTCTGCAGGAAATGTAAAACCATTTAAGTTTAAAGAATATGGTGGCAAATGGATGGACCCGATTAATATAGCTTTATCTGAGGTAATGAGCGGACAGAAGACAGTTGATGAGGCATTAGAGATAGCCCAAGAACAATTAGATGAGTTAATGAAATAATAGGGTGTTAATAAAAAGGGGGAGGGGATTTTCTCTCCCCCTTTTTATTTCATTTATTAGTTTTTTTAATTTTTATTAAAATTAAGATAATGTTAGAATAATAAACGGAGGTAAAAAGAATGGGAAATAGATGGAGTTCTTTAAATGAGAAAACAGCTCCTTATATTTTTTTATCTCCTTTTTTATTTGGATTTATAATATTTTTTAGCTATGCTTTTATCAGGTCTTTATATTTTAGTTTTACTGATTATGATCTTTTTTCCATGCCTAATTGGGTAGGTATAAATAATTATATAAATCTTTTTAAAGAACGTTTATTTACCAGAGCCCTGAGAAATTCATTAACCTTTTCTATTATTGTTACTACCCTACAGACCATATTTGCATTACTTTTAGCAGTGGCTATGAATCAAAAGATAAAAGGAATTAGATTCTTTAGGACTGCTTATTATATGCCCAGCGTTACTTCCAGCATCGTTATTACTCTAATTTTTATGTGGATGTTTCAAAGAAAAGGGGTTATAAACTATCTTTTAACCCTACTTCGTCAGCATGGTTTAATGATAGGAGTTTTTCTGGCACTTTTAATAGGGATACAATTTATATTAGTAGTTACAGAAAAATTAAGGGGGAGGCCAGTTGAATATCTTGAACCCAGTTATATTATTATATCTATTATTTTAGCTTCCATTATTACCTATGTACTTAAAGATTTTGGTATTATTAAACTTGCTGAAGTAAAAGCAGTCGACATTTTTTGGTTAAATACAAGAGAAAAAGTCCCTTTTTGGGCAGGCCCCTTTGCTTTTCCACGACCCTTAGGCGCAATAATGATCTTAAATATCTGGACTACTGTTCCTACATTTATGATACTGTATTTAGCCGGATTACAGGGTATCCCTAAGGTATTATATGAAGCAGCTGAGGTAGACGGAGCTAAAGGTTGGCAAAAATTCTGGTATATCACTGTTCCTCAACTTAAACATATAACTTTTTTAATAGTTACCTTAGGCTTAATCGGTACCTTGCAGATGTTTGACCAGGTTAAGATTATTGGCGGTCAGGCCCCTTTAGAGTCCACTATAACCCTGGCTTATTATGTTTATGATAGCGCATTTCCAGGTGCTTCTGCACCAAAAGTTGGTATGGCCAGTGCTGCAGCTGTTATATTAGCGGTCTTAACCCTGACTATAGTTCTGATTCAGAAAAAATTTTCCGGAGAAGGAAGGGATTTAAGAGATTAATGAAAATCCAACAAAATCGTACCAGTGATATAAATCTGAAAATTAAACGTAGGCGTTGGACGAATGTGGGAGCAATTTATTTAATTTTGTTATTATTTTCTGTAGTCTTTATGGGGACTTTTCTCTTTGGAGCAATGTCGAGTTTAAAAGACAATCCTAGTGAATGGCCACCCACCTTAAAGACTGAACAATTATCACTAAAAAATTGGATAGGAGCTTATACATTTGCTCAGCAAGGTGGAGGAGGAGGTTTCTTTGGTGAATTAAAATCCGGTCATGAAGTGTCTTTTCAGATTACTTATAAATATCCGATGGGAACTAAAATTGTACCACCCCAGGTGATCGTTCCAAAAAGATTTAAAGGGACAGGAGGAGCTGCCTTAAAATTAGATAGAGAATTTGTTGCTGATTTTGTTAAAATTAAACCAGTCGAAGAGATTGGCCGCATTTCAGTAAAGGATGGCAACCAGGTTAGCTACAAGATAGCCATAATAAATCCCAGCCAAAAAGATTTTGATGAATTACCGTTAGATTTATTGATTCCCTATAAAGTTGATTTTTTATCAGCTACTCTTTCTCCGAATAGGATAGAACGATTAGGAAGAATACAGAGCTGGAATAATTTAGTGAGTGGGGTCATCCCTTACATTTTTCATAATCATTTCAGAGTTTTTAATGAAAATTATAGCCGTACTACCGGGAAGCGCCTTTTTACCACCTGGATATTTAATTCCTTTTTTATCTGTATAATTAAAGTTATCACTACCCTAACATTTGCTTCGATGGCAGGATATGCTTTGGCCAGACTTAAATTTTATGGTAAAAATTATCTATTTCTTTTGATACTTTTTTCCATGATGATTCCCGGACAGGTAACCTTTATTTCAAATTATTTAGTATTACGGGATGGCATTTTTGGTTTCACTAAATTATTTGGTGGCGGAAGTCTTCTAAATACTTTTACAGGGTTAATTGTTTCAGGGTTGGTGGGTGCCGGTGCAGTTTTTATAATGAAACAATTTTTTGAAGGTTTGCCTAAAGAATTGGAAGAATCAGCTCGGATTGATGGTGCCAGCACTTATCAAATTTTCTCAAAGATAATGTTACCCCTGGCTAAACCCGCTTTAGGAGCACTTACCATTTTGACCTTTCAGGGAGTATGGAATGAATTTTTCTGGCCTTTAGTAATAATAACTTCACCAATGGACAAGTTTACTTTAACCATTGGTCTATTAAGCTTTAAGGATACCTATGCCTCAGGAGCCTTTGATTGGGGGCCAATCCTGGCCGGAGCAATTATTTCTGCTTTGCCGATTATAATTCTCTTTATCGTTTTTCAACGTTATTTTGTAGAAGGAGCAAGTTTCAGTGGGATAAAGGGATAAATTTAGCACTAATTCCTTACTCAATTATTTTCTTTAATTTTTATATAAGATTAGGAGTTATTTATGGTAATTAAATATAATATTGGGAAAAATGAATATCGAAATTGGATAGTAGAAGAAACCGATTTTCAACCAGAGTGTTTAGGAAAATTTGAAACAATCTTCACTCTTAGCAATGGTTATATGGGAGTAAGAGCAGCAACAGAAGAAACTTATCGAGAAGAAACAAGAGGATGTTATATCGCTGGCTTGTTCGATAAATTTCCAGGAGAAGTGACAGAATTAGCTAATATTCCTGATTGGTTAAATGTAGATTTAAAATTAGATAGTGAAAAATTTGATTTAAAGACCGGGAAGATTTTATCATATCAAAGACAACTTAATATTAAAGATGGGCAGCTTATAAGGAATATTGAATGGGAAAGCCCAAAGGGAAGAAAGACTAAATTATCCTTTGAAAGGTTTATGTCTCTGGATAATATACATTTTACTGCCCTAAAAGTAAAGATCATCCCTCTTAATTATTCTGGAGCTATTGAAATTTGCTCAGGAATTAATGGGCAGACTACCAATAGTGGCGTGCAGCATTTTAAAGAAGGAAGATTGCGATTTTCTTCTGAAGGGATTATCTCAATGACTTCCAGGACTCAGGAATCGGATATCGGTCTTGTTATTGCTACAAAACACCGTTTCTATTTGAATGGCGAGATATTAGAAGTAAAAGAAGAAGTAGGAAGTAAGAGAAGAAAGATTTTTTTATCTTCCCGATATAAAATTAAACAGAATGAAGAATTTATTTTTAAAAAAATGGTTACCGTATATACAACTCGTGATCCTGATTTTAGGGGGAAAGAAAAAGTTTCAGATAAAGAAATAGAAAAAGCAGCGATAGACAATTTAAAAAAATTTATAGAAATTGGTTATGATAAGCTTTTTGAAGCTCACAAAAAAAGATGGGATCAACTCTGGAAACAAATTGATATTGTTCTTGATGGACCAGACTTTGATCAATTAGCCATTCGTTTCTCCCAATTTCATATCTATCAGATGACTCCTGTTCACGATGAGAGATTAAGCATTGCGGCAAAAGGACTTTCTGGCGAGGGTTATAAAGGTCATGTATTCTGGGATATGGAAATCTTTATCCTTCCTTCCCTTATTTATACTTTTCCGGAGATTGCTAAAAGATTGCTTCTTTATCGTTATCATTTTTTGGATGGAGCAAGGGGAAAAGCCAAGGAAAATGGTTTTGAGGGTGCTATGTATCCCTGGGAATGTGCCGACACAGGATGCGAAGTTACTCCTAAATGGGGTGGGGTAGATTTTAAAACAGGTAAACCTCAAAGGATATGGACTGGCGAGTTAGAGCAACATATAACTTGCGATATAGTATACAGTATCTGGCACTATTTCCAGGCAACCCATGATCATGATTTTATGTATAACTACGGGTTAGAAATTATGTTGGAAACATCCCGTTTCTGGGCGAGTAGATTGGAGTATAATCCGGAAAAAGATCAATATGAAATAAATGATGTTACCGGACCGGACGAATATAGTGAACATATAAATAATAATACCTTCACAAACTACATGGTAAAGTGGCAGCTTAATAAAACTATACAATTTTCTGAATGGGTTAAGATGAATCAATCAGAAGTATGGAAGAAAGTTACTTCTAAAATCAAACTTACTTTGAATGAATTGAGTGATTGGAAAGAAAAGGCAGATAAGATATATATTGGTATGGATAAAACCTCAGGTTTTATCCATCAGTATGAAGGTTTTACAGATAAGAGGGAAGTCGATCTTTTAAAATATAAAGGAAAAGTGGGAGCAATTACCCAGGATTATAACTGGGAAGAGATCACCCAGATGCAAGTATTAAAACAATCAGATATTATTATGCTTCTATATCTTTTAGGTGATGATTTTTCCCAAGAATCTAAAAGTCTTAACTGGGATTATTATGAACCAAAGACTCTTCATGATTCCTCATTAAGTCCGAGCATACATGCTATT
>JAHIPN010000157.1 GCA_018894595.1 bacterium | reverse complement strand
ATAATCATACTTTCTACCAACAACCCGGAGAAATTAACCAAAGAAATAAATAAATATAAAAATATCCAAAAAAATATTAAAATAATCAACATAGAATCCATCCTAAAAAATAATCAATAAATTAATTTAAATCTTTTTATTTGAATTTGACCGGTCGACTAAAATAGACCGGTAGACCGGCCGACTGGTAGACTGGAAGACTAAACTTATCTGCGGCATAATTTTCGTTTGTTAAATTATAACGAAAGGTGGTATTAAAACGTGCAAATTACAATTGTAGGTACTGGTTATGTTGGTCTTGTCACTGGAACTTGTCTTTCTGATTTTGGATTAGAGGTAATCTGTGTAGATAAGGATAATAAAAAAATCGAATGCCTTAATTCTGGTAAAGTACCTATTTATGAACCAAATTTAGAAGACTTGATTCAAAAAAATATCTCAGCTGGTAGACTTACCTTTACCACTGATATTGAACAGGCAGTAAAACAATCCAAAGTCATCTTTATTGCCGTAGGAACTCCTTCCAACAATGATGGCTCAGCTAACCTCAAACAGATTGAAAAGGTTGCCCAGCAGATCGCCACTTCCCTAAATGAATATAAAGTCATAGTAAACAAAAGCACTGTCCCGGTAGGCACCACCCGCAAGATTAAAGAAATAATTAATTCTTTTTCTCCCTCTCCCTTGAAGGGAGAGGGCAGGGTGAGGGTGAAATATTCTTTCGACATCGTCTCCAACCCAGAATTCCTTCGGGAAGGCTCGGCAATATATGACATTACCCACCCGGATAAAATTGTGATCGGGTATGAAAATGATAAAGCAAAACAAATAATGCAAGAAATCTACCGTCCCCTCTACTTAATCGATACACCTTTTGTCTTCACCACTCCTGAAACAGCGGAGTTAATCAAATATGCCTGTAATACCTTTTTAGCTACCAAGATTACCTTCATTAATGAGATTGCCAACTTGTGTGATAAAGTTGGTGCAGATGTCCATCAGGTTGCCAAAGCTATGGGTCTTGATGGCCGAATCAGCCCTAAATTTTTACATCCCGGTCCCGGCTTCGGTGGCTCCTGTTTCCCCAAAGATACTGAAGCACTATGCAGTATTGCTACCAGTTATGGATACGAATTTAAAACTTTACAAGCAGTAATCTCCGCAAATAAAAGGCAGAGAGAATTAATGGTAGAAAAGATAAAACACCTGCTCGGAGACCTTAAAGATAAAACCATAGGTGTCTTAGGTCTTGCTTTTAAGCAAAATACCGATGATATTCGAAAGTCTCCTTCAATTGATATTATCCAGCTATTACTAAAAGAAGGGGCACAAATAAGATGCTTCGACCCCCTGGCAATGGAAAATTCTCGAAAAGTTCTTCCCACTCTAACTTATTGCCAGGATGAATATGAAACTGCTGAACATTGCGATGCCCTGGTAATAGCGACCGAATGGAATCAATTCCGTAATCTAGATCTATTAAAAATAAAAAAACTCCTCAAAACTCCAATCCTAATCGACCTAAGAAACTTATACGAACCCGCCCAAGCAAAAGCCCTGGACTTTATTTATGAGGGAGTAGGGAGAAAATGAAAAATTATAATCTGAGATGATATATTTAAAAATCTATTTATTTTTAGTTTTTAAGGAAATATGATTGTGGATTTTAAAAATATAAAGAAAAAAATACTTATTTCAATTATTATTGGTATTGCAATTTTTGCAACTCTATCGATCTATTCAGATTTTACTAAAATAACTAAAATACTTCTTACATTTAATTATAAATATATACCTCTTATTTTAATATTAGCCCCTTTAAATTATTGTTTTAGATATCTAAAATGGAATTATTATTTAAAAAAAGTTAATATATATATAAATAGCAAGGATAATATTTTAATTTTCGCTTCAGCATTAGCTATGACAGTTACTCCAGGAAAAGTAGGTGAATTATTAAAATCATATTTATTAAAAGAAAAATATAATATTCCTATTAGCCAAACTGCCCCACTTATAATGACTGAAAGATTAACAGACGGTATAAGTATGATAATATTAGCAAGTTTTGGTGTCCTTATTTATGATTACGGAAAAGGAATTTTATTTTCTGTAATCTTATTTATGTTAATAATTATATATTTAGCACAGTCACCTAAAGTTATAAATAAACTTATCAATTTATTAGGAAAAATCAAAATTTTAAAAAAACATTTGGAGAGCTTTAAAATATTTTATCAAAACACCTATACACTTTTTAAAATTAAACCCCTATTATTTGCTATAGGGATAGGAATTATTTCCTGGTCTTTTGAAGGTATAATAATTTTTCTTACGCTTAAAGCCATGGATGTAAAAATTTCTTTATTAGCATCGGTCTTTATTGTATCTTTTTCATCTATTGTAGGGGCAATTTCAATGTTGCCCGGAGGATTATTAGCTGCTGAAGGCAGTATATTTGGGTTGCTGTTATTAATGAAAATACCTAAAGATATTGCCACAGTAACTACAATAATTACTCGTTTTTCTACGCTTTGGCTGGGCGTATTAATTGGAATTATTGCTTTATTTTTAGTTCAAAAGAAAATGTTTATTGAAGGAGGAACGGATTGAACCAAAAAAGATATTTAATAACTGGAGGCTCGGGATTTTTAGGCATTAATTTAGTAAGATTTTTATTAAAAAGGGATTGCATAATTACTAATTTGGATATTGCTGATTTTAACTATCCGGAATACAATCAAATAAAAATGATCAAAGGTGATATAAGAGATAAAAAGATAGTTAGCCAAGCAATGAAAGATGTAGATATTGTAGTTCATTGTGCAGCAGCTTTACCCCTTTATTCCAAAGAAGATATATTTTCTACAGATATTGAAGGAACAAAAAATATTTTAGAAATAGCATTAAAAAACAATGTAAAAAGAGTGATACAAATATCTTCTACTGCAGTATATGGAATTCCCGATCATCATCCAATATACGAAGATGATAAGCTTGATGGAGTTGGAGCCTATGGCGAAGCAAAAATTTTAGCAGAGAAGGTGTGTCTGGAATATAGAAAAAAGGGTATGTGTATTCCTATTATAAGGCCAAAATCTTTTATTGGGCCAGAACGTTTAGGAGTTTTTGCACTTTTTTATGATTGGGCAAAAGATGGAAAAGGATTTCCTATGATCGGAAATGGTAAAAATAAATATCAGTTTTTAGATGTAGAGGATTTGTGTGAGGCGATATATATTGTCGCTACTAAAGAACCTTCTAAGGCTAATGATACGTTTAATATCGGAGCGAAAGAATTTACTATTATGAAAGAAGATTATCAAGCTGTATTGAATTATGCTGGTTTTGGTAAAAAGATTAAAACCTTTCCCGCTGCACCAATGATTTTTGCCCTTAGAATATTAGAAACATTACATTTATCACCTTTATATAAATGGGTCTACGAAACAGCTTCTAAAGATTCATTTGTATCAATAGAAAAAGCAGAAAAAATACTTGGATTTAAACCAAAATATTCCAACAAAGATTCACTTATCAGAAATTATAAATGGTATATTGAAAATTTAGACCAATTTAAAAATCAAACAGGAATTTCTCATCGGGTTCCTTGGAAGCAGGGAATTCTTAAAATTGCAAAAATATTCTTTTAACAAAATCTATTTTAAAAAAAGGAAAACTAATTTTCGATGTTATTAAACTATATTCATTTGTTAAGACCAAAACATTGGATAAAAAATATTTTTGTATTCGCCGCTTTGATATTTTCTCTAAATTTATTTAATATAATAAAATTAGCTGCTTCCTTACAAGCTTTTTTTGCCTTTTGTTTGACTTCTTCTTTCGTATATATTATTAATGACATTATTGATATCGAACAAGATAGGAAACACCCAAAAAAAAGAAATCGACCAATTCCGAGTGGAAAAATATCTATTAAAAACGCAACAACGATAAGTATTGTTTGTTTGATCACAAGTATAACATTGGCCTATTTTGTCAATCTTAACACCTTAATTGTTATTTTAGTTTATATATTTGTAAATATTTTTTATAGTATTAAAATAAAAAATGTAGTGATTTTAGATGTAATGTTTATCGCCCTAGGATTTATACTTAGAATGATTGCTGGGGCAACTGCTATTGGAGTAAGTTTTTCCAATTGGATATTGCTTACTACATTTTGTATTTCTCTATTTTTAGGATTTGGAAAACGAAGAGGAGAGATATTATTAACAAACAATAATACACAAAATAATGCCAGATTCGTTCTTAAATTATATAGTATGCAATTTCTTGATTATATGATTATGTCCTCTGTTACTCTAACTATTATCTCCTATGCGTTATATACTATAGATTCAAAAGTTATAAAAAGATTTGGAACAGATAAATTGATATATACAGTTCCCTTGGTAATATACGGAATATTTAGATATTTGTATGTTATCTATAGAAATGATAGCGATGGAGACCCAACAGAAGTTGTATTAAAAGATAAATCTATTATCTCAGTAGTTTTATTATGGATATTACTTGTTATTGGGTTAATATATGGTGTTAAATTAATTTAATAAACTGTTATCGCATTATATTAGTTTCTAACATTGCCATTAAAAAATCATTTTTTATTCTTTAAATCTAAATCCGTAACAAAAAGGTAAATGAGAGGAATAATGATATGACTTATTATTTTATTGCACCTATTCTTGGATGGTTTGTTTCGGGTACAATTAAATATATTATCAATTATTTT
>JAHIPN010000156.1 GCA_018894595.1 bacterium | reverse complement strand
TAGGATTGATTGAAGACAATAAAAAAGTAGAGATACAACCTATCAAGACTGAGGATTATTCTACAGCAGCCAGGAGACCAAGATATTCAATTTTGTCTAAAGAGAAGATAAAGAAAGAATTTAATCTAAAGATTAGAGATTGGGATGAGGCATTGGAAGATTTTCTAGTGTCTTTGAAAGAAAATAGAAAAATTTTAAAAGGCAGGATATAGAAGTGGTAAGGAAATTAGAAAATATTTTAGTTACCGGGGGAGCAGGATTTATCGGCTCGAACTTTATCCATTATATTTTTAAGAATACCCCTTTTTGTGGAAAGATTATCAATGTAGATAAACTGACTTATGCTGGTAATTTAGAAAATTTGCAGGAGATAGATAATGATTACGGAGAAAAAAAATACTTTTTCGAAAAGACAGATATCTGTGATTTTGCTACTCTAAAAAAAGTCTTTGAAAAATACGAGATTGATACTGTGGTGAATTTTGCTGCAGAGTCTCATGTAGATAGGTCTATCTATGGGCCCAAGGATTTTATCCGGAGTAATATAATAGGAACTTTTACTCTCTTAGAGATAGCCAGGGAAAATTGGAAGGGCAGGGAAGATGTTCTATTTCATCATATTAGTACCGATGAAGTTTACGGCTCTATCAAAGAGGGGGAATATTTCTATGAAGATACCGCCTATAAACCCAATAGCCCTTATTCTGCCTCCAAAGCTTCCTCAGACCATCTGGTAAGAGCTTATCATAAAACCTATGGCTTACCTGCTACCATTTCTAATTGCTCTAATAATTATGGACCCTATCAGTTTCCGGAGAAATTAGTTCCTCTAATGATATTAAATATTTTAGAGGAGAAAGCTCTGCCGGTATATGGTGATGGAAAGAATATTAGAGATTGGTTGTATGTAGAAGACCATTGCCAGGCAATCTGGGAGATACTGAATAAGGGAGATGTTGGCTCGACCTATAATGTTGGCGGAGAAAATGAATGGGAGAATATTAAATTAGTTAATTTTCTTTGCGAGAAGATTGCGAAGGTAAAAGAAAAAGATAAAGATTATTATAAGAGATTAATTACTTTTGTTAAAGATAGACCCGGACATGATAGAAGATATGCTATAAACTGCGACAAAATAAAGAGAGAATTAGGCTGGAGCAGGCGGTTTAATTTTGAAGAAGGATTGGATACTACCATCAAATGGTATATAAACCATCAGGATTGGGTGGATAGAGTAAGAAGCGGGGAATATAGGAAATGGCTGCAAAAGAATTATGATTTAAGATAAAAATGGAAAATTAGAATTAAAAGATATAGAAATAAATAGTGGAGTAAAAAATTAAAATATAAAAATATGCCAAAAATATATGCTATTATTCTGACACTAAATAATTACTCTGATACATGTGATTGCATAAAATCATTAATTAAAAGTCAATTTCCTTTAACCAGCATTGTTGTTGTGGATAACCATTCTACAGATGGGTCTATCCAAAAATTACAGAAGGATTTTTATTTAGAAGACAGAGTTCACTTTATCTTGAATAAAAATAATTTAGGATTTGCGAAGGGGGCAAATATTGGAATTCATTTTTCCTTAAAACAGGGAGCCTCTTACATCTTTCTAATTAACAATGATGCGATTGTAGATCCTTTATGTACTGAATTGCTTCTAAAGGAATTAAATAAAAATCCTTCTAATGGTATGGCAGGACCGAGGATTTTTTATCATAAAGAACCTAATAAAATTTGGCACAGCGGGGGGTATTTTAATCGACTAAAAACAGGTGTTATTATTCCTGAAAAAAATAAGCTTAATAACGAAGTAGACGATAAAATAATAAAAGTTTCATTTCTTACCGGCTGTTGTATGCTGATAAAAAGAGAAGCCTTTGAAAAAGTCGGTTTTTTTGATGAAAGTTATTTTATGTATGAAGAAGATGTCGATTTTTGTTTTAGGACAATAAAAAAGGGATTTAATATTTTATATGTTCCAAAGGCCCATGTATGGCATAAAATTTCATCAACATTGAAAGAGAGAACCTCATCTTTCGTTTTCTATAACATGAGTCGGAGCAGACTTATTTTTTTACGTAAAAATTTTTCATTTTTTTATTTTTTATATGCCTGTTTAATTCATTTTTTAATTTACACACCTTATAGAATTATACAAGCGTGTAGGCGGCAAGAAAAAACTTGGCAATCTATCTTAGCCTGGATGAAAGGTACAAAGGATGGCCTAACCATTGCCTTAAGATTTTCAAAAGAATAATAGGGTTTTTACCACGTGAGACCTTGTTTCACTGGGGTCATTCCCGTTTCACTTATGTCATTCCCGTGAAAACGGGAATCCATCTTTATTAATAAAGGAGGTGCAATTAAAGCTATTAAAACAAAAAAAATTTTAGTATTATCTTATCGTTTTCCTTATCCTTTAATAGATGGTTCCCGAATTAGAATTTATAATATTAGTAAAATACTGGCAAAAAAGTATCAGGTCGATTTATTAACTATCAATGAGGGCGATATTACTATTGACGGTATTAGAGAAGTAGAGAAAATCTTTAATAAGGTTATTCCATTTTCTTTTAATCCGATATGGTTCAAAATAAATACTTTAAGGGGATTATTTTCAAAAAAATCACTTCAGATATATTATCATTATTTTAATACAGTACAAAAGTGGATTAATCAACATCATGCTGAATATGATTTAATATTTTGTATTCATATTAGAATGACCAGATATTTAAGAAAAATTAATAATATACCTAAAGTGATAGATTTTGTCGATGCTACTTCCCTAAATTACCAGGAAGCACAGAGAAATTCCAGAGGAATGTGGAGATTCATTTATCCTATAGAAAATAAAAGAGTACTATCATATGAAATTGAAATATTAAAAGAATATGATAAAGCATTTATTACCTCTCCTTTTGATAGAAATCACTTACTTAGTAATACTCAAGTTTCCAATATTAAATTAATTGTAATTCCTAATGGCGTTAAAGAAGAATTGTTATCAAGAAGAAATAAATTTAAAGAAGAAAATTGGATTGTATTTTTAGGGAAAATGGATTATGTACCCAATATAGATGCTGTTACTTACTTTGCAAATGAAGTATTTCCTTTAATAATAAAAAACCAACATAACCTTAAATTTATTATTGTTGGTTTAAATCCAACAAGAGAAGTTTTAAAATTAACCAAAAGAAAAAACATAGAAGTAACAGGTTTTGTGGATGACCCCTATGAATATTTGGAAAAGGCAAGGATAGTTATTGCGCCACTTAGATTCAGTGCAGGAATACAGAATAAAATATTAGAAGCTATGGCATTAGGAAAAACTGTAATAACTACTTCTAAGGGAGCGAGAGGTATTTCTGGAAAAGACGGAAAGCATTTTATAGTAGTAGATAAGGAGAAAGAGATGTCCGAAAAGATATTGGATCTAATAAATGATGAACTTAAAAGAAAAGAAATAGGGAATGATGCCCGAGAACTTATAAAGAAAAAATATAGATGGAATATTATTAGCGAAAAGCTTTATAAAGAAATTGATGAAGTTTTAGAAAAAAAGTAATTTGTAAAATTATAAAAAGATAAGGGGAGAATATGATATTTTTAATATTCATAGTTTCATTCATAGTTAGTTTTATCAGCTTCCCCATAGTAATCCCTCGCTTAAAGGAAGCAGGGATTGTGGGTAAGAATATGAATAGTGAGAAACAGGAAGAGATTCCCGAAATGGGAGGGCTGGTGATAGCAATTGGTTTTGGAGCAGGAATGGTGGCTACTATTTTCTTGAGAACTTTTTTTGATATATTTCTTTCGGTTACTCTAAACTCTATATTAGCAGTCTTATCTACAGTATTGATAGTAGTTTTGATTGGTATTTTTGATGACTTGATTTCTATAAAACAAGGGATTAAGGCAATTATGCCGGTATTTGCCGCTTTACCCTTAATGGCTATAAAAGAAGGTTATAGCCTGATGAAAATCCCTGGATTGGGGATAATAAATTTTGGCATCTTTTATTCTTTAGTTTTAGTGCCTTTGGGTATTACCGGGGCAGCTAATGCGGTAAATATGCTGGCCGGGTTCAATGGCTTAGAAGCAGGGATGGGAATAGTGGCTATTGGGTCATTGGCTATTATTGCTTATTTAATGGGGCAGACCACTTCTTTTATAATTTTAATAGCAGCATTGGGAGCATTGCTGGCTGCTTTATATTATAATTGGTATCCGGCTAAGATATTAGTAGGGGATGTGGGGACTTTAACTATCGGGGCAATTATAGCAAGTGCAGTAATTATCGGTAATTATGAGGCGGCAGGAGTTATTTTAATGATTCCTTATATGGTGGATTTTTTAATTAAGGCAAAGAATCATTTCCCTGCTAAGAATTGGTGGGGAATATATAAAGACGGAAAATTATATTGCCCGGATAGCAGCCCGGTAGGATTGTGTCAGTTGATAATGAAACTATGTGGTGGGATCAGTGAAAGGAATTTGGTTTTGGTATTGATGGGTATCGAAGCACTATTTGGACTGATAGCAATTCTGGTGTACGTGTAATAAAGCACCTAACACTCTTTACTATATGCTAAATGCTATTCGCTAATTTATGTCTTGAATTTATTCTTTGTATTTTTCTTCGACTGGAAGACCGGAGGACTGGCAGACCGGTAGACTGGTCAAGCAAAATTTGACATCACAAATCTTTTACAGT
>JAHIPN010000155.1 GCA_018894595.1 bacterium | reverse complement strand
CGCCTGGCACGATTGACCGTTCTCTGGTCTTCCTTTGATAATTCCTCTAAACCCAGCATGGCTATAATATCCTTTAATTCCTCATATTCAGATAAGGTCTGTTTGGTTTCCCGGGCTATCTGGTAATGCCTTTGACCAACGACCGTCGGTGTAAGCATATTAGAGGCAGATTTTAAGGGGTCCACAGCCGGATACAATCCCTGGCTGGACCGCTGTCGGGAAAGCACCACTGAAGCAGAAAGATGGCTAAAAGTATGAACTGCTGCCGGGTCGGTAAAATCATCAGCAGGTACATAGACAGCCTGGATTGAGGTGATTGACCCGGTGGGGGAATTACAAATTCTTTCCTCAAGGTCAGCAATCTCACTTGCCAATGTGGGTTGATACCCTACCCGGGAAGGCAATTCGCCTAAAAGGCCGGATACCTCAGCCCCGGCCTGGACAAAGCGAAATATATTATCAACTAACAAAAGAACGTCCTGCTTGGCTTCATCACGGAAGTATTCTGCCATAGTCAAAGCAGCATGTCCTACTCTAAACCGGGCACCGGGTTGTTCGTTCATCTGGGCAAAAATCAAGACGGCTTGTTTCAGAACACCTGTTTTTTTCATTTCCCGATACAATTCTTCCCCTTCCCTGGACCTTTCTCCTATTCCGCAAAAGAGGCTCACCCCTTCATGCTCCAAAGCCATATTGTGAATCATCTCCATAATCAGAACCGTCTTGCCGACTCCAGCACCGCCAAACAAACCTGCTTTTCCACCTTTTTCCAAAGGAGCCAAAACATCAATAACCTTTATCCCGGTCTCATAAATATCTGCAGAAGTGGTCCGTTCGGCAAGAGAAAGAGATTTTTGGTATATGGGGACGGATTTTTCAGCTGTTAAAACATCTCCCCCATCAATCGGTTCTCCAAAAATATTAAACATTCGTCCCAATAATCCGGACCCCACAGGCACTTGCAAAGGATGTCCCATGTCAATGATTTCATCTCCCCTTTTTAATCCCTGGGTAGGAGTTAAGGCTATTCCTCTAACCGTATTGGCATCAAGATGAAGCGTTACCTCGATAATCGCTTCGCCGGATTTCAATTGGTAATTTATCTTGGGAAGGAACTGCGGGAAAAAAGCATCAACGACACTTCCTCGAATTGCTCTTATTTGTCCTCTGTTCATTTTCTGATTATCCATTCAAATATCTCCACTCATCTCTCTTTGTCCATTTATGTTATTATCTATTTTTAGGTTTTTTCTTTTTTCTGATTAGTTCGTGTAGCGCTGGTAACGAATTATTTTTAATTATACTATTTATGTATAAGGTTTTACAACTTGAATTGTGGTTTGGTAGAGTATAGGATAAAATTTTGAAATTATGCGGAATTAACAAGGGGATAGATCTTTGCATTTAGCATACTCTATTCTTGAAATATGATAAAACCGTAAAAATTCTATCTCATACTATGTTCGAATCATTTAGAAGATATCGGGAACCTGGACCAATTAAATCTCTTATAAAAAGTAGAAAAAGTTATTGAATTATTGAGCTAGTACAACTCCCCTATCATAAAGAAAATAAGTGTCCCTATTATTTACCCAAAAGATAATCTTAAAGATCTACGATAATAAAATGTTAACACTAAGATGGATTTATGGCAAATATTGAGACTCGATCCCTTTATTTTTATTGTTTTAAACTAATTATTTAAACTTATATTTATTCAAAGAATCAATTTCATTTTTTGAAAAAAAATATTTTTCTATATATTTATTTGTATTAAAACCAATATTTTCAGCTTCTATTATCAAATCGAATAAACCGGGATATAATACTCTATCGATCTTGTTTTTAAAAGTATCTCTTAATTTTTCTCCGTATTTTTTAAATGCTTTGGTTGCACTTCGTTTTACCCAAGGATGTGAATCGCTAAGTCCCCAAAATAAATTATCTTTAAATTTATCTAAATAGCATTCATTTATTTCCATAAAATCAAAAATAAACATTCTCACT
>JAHIPN010000154.1 GCA_018894595.1 bacterium | reverse complement strand
GAAGAAGATTTTTAGCTCAAGCCAAAAAGACTGTTTTTAAAAAACCTATTATTGCTATCAAGGCGGGGAAGAGTAAAGCCGGGATGAGGGCGACTTCCTCTCATACCGGTTCTCTGGCAGGGGAAGATAAAATCTATGATGCTGCTTTTAGGCAAGCCGGTATTTTACGGGTAGAAGGAGTAGAGGAGATGTTCGATTTATGCCGGGGTTTGATTTATTATCCGAAAATCAAAGGGAATAAGATCGGAGTGATTACCAATTCAGGGGGACCTGCAGTGTTAACTACAGATAAATTAGAAGAATTAGGATTAGAAGTTCCTGAACCATCCGAAAGTTTAAAGAATAAACTAAAGGAAATTCTCCCCCCGCATGTCTCTTTAGGAAATCCTTTCGACCTTCTGGCTTATGGCGGAGCTGAAAATTTTGCCCAGGTCAGTAAAATTATTTCCTCTGAATATGATGCTATAATTGCCATATTTGTTCCGACTGCTTCCATGGATTCCACAGAGATTGCCACCGCTTTAGGAAAAATAAAAGAAGAAATAAAAATACCTATATTCGCTAATTTTATGGCCGGTAGATTAGTAAAAGAGGCGATTAGGGAATTAAAAAAATACGGAATTCCCAATTATGAAACCGGTGAGAGATGTGCTAAAGTAATCCAAAAGATATATAAAAATAGTTGTTAGCGAATACAGTAACGAGTGATAAGTAAATAAGATAGAATTTAGGAGCCTAAATGTAGGGGCACGATGCATCGTGCCCACAGGAGAAAGAAGTGCATAACCTTATTGAAAGAGCAAAGGCAGAAAAAAGGTCTTTATTGGAGACAGAGGCAAAAGAATTGTTGAGGGAATATGGAATTCCTGTTCCTGATTTCAAATTAATAAAGAGCGAAGATGAAATTACTGGATTGGCCAAAGAAATAAATTTTCCTATAGTGATGAAAATTGTCTCTCCTGACATCATCCATAAGTCAGATGCAGGAGGAGTAAAAATAGGTATTAAAGATGAAAAGGAAGCCAAATTAGCTTATCAGGAAATTATTTCCAAGGCTAAAAAACATAATAAAGAAGCACAAATTTTCGGGGTGATTACTTATTCGATGATTCCCAAGGCAACAGAGATTATTATCGGAATGATGAAAGACCCTCATTTTGGTCCGGTAATTATGTTTGGACTTGGTGGAATCTTTGTAGAGGTATTGAAAGATATTTCCTTCCGCATCCTTCCCATAGAAGAAATAGATGCCCGGGAGATGATTGCTGAGATTAAGGGATATGAAATATTAAAAGGGGTAAGGGGAGAAGGTCCCAAAGATATTAAGGCGATAAAAAATTTATTACTAAAAATTTCACAACTTGCCCTGGAGAATCCTGAAATCAGTGAAATAGACTTAAATCCCATATTTGTATTTGAAAAAGGATTACAGGTTATAGATGCCCGAATGATTTTGTAACACGAGAAATAAAGTTAGTAAACGAAATATTGTTTATTATTAAAAAGAGGGTGGTTTGGTGGAAAAGCAGCAGTTTGAATTTATAGGTAAAAGGTTTGATATAAAAAATATAGGTAAGGTGACCGGAAGAGAAATTTATTCTTCTGATGTAAATATTCCTGGCCAATTATATGCGGTTGTTTTGAGAAGCCCTTATGCTCATGCTGAAATTAAGAAAATCGATTACACCGAAGCAGAAAAAATGGGAGCTATCTGTATTGGTCCTGATGATATACCGGATACTTTATACAATGAACGAATAGTTAGTATCCCCGATAAGACCTATCGCGATAGAACGGTTTTGCCTAAAGACAAGGTTCGTCACGTAGGGGAAGCAGTGGCTGCCTGTGCTGCAGAAACCGAAGAAAAAGCCTTTGCAGCCTTGAAGAAGATAAAGATAGAGTGGGGCAAGAAATGGGAACCACTCATAAATCTTGAAGAGGCCATAGAGGCAAATGCACCCCAGATATATGATCATGTTTACCTGGGAGAAGAAAGAGTAGACACAAAGAAGAATATAGCCTGCGAGCGAGATGTTGAGGTTGGTGATATTGAGGAAGGCTTTAAAGAAGCAGACGAAATTGTAGAGAGAACATTTAGTACCCAGAGAATTTATCATATGCAATTAGAAACCAAATCTGCGGTGTGTGTTCCGGAAGCTGACGGAGGGATTACAGTTTGGGCAACATCTCAAGGAATTCATAATGTACGTATCCTCTTGGGGAATATCTTTAATATTCCTCTTAATAAAGTAAATGTTAAAAGAATTACTCTGGGAGGTTCTTTCGG
>JAHIPN010000153.1 GCA_018894595.1 bacterium | reverse complement strand
ACTATGGCATGCATCCACCCACTATTTATTTCCCACATTTTGAACCTTATGCCGAGGAAACTATAATGGTAGAACCAACTGAATCGGAAAGCAAGGAAACGCTCGACAAATTTATTGATATTATGATAAAAATTTCTGATGAAGCCAAGACAAATCCTGAATTATTGACCACTGCTCCTCATAATACTCCCATTAGAAGGACTAATGATGCCTTAGCTGTAAAGAGAGCAATTTTGACTTATGATGATGAATTAAAACTAAAAGATGAACTAAAATACCAAGAGAAAGATATTGATTTTTAATCAGGAGGTTTGAAAAATGGAAGAACAAGAACTATTATTAACTCCTCTCCACGAGGAACACTTAAAATTAAAAGCACGGATGATACCATTTGATGGCTTTGATATGCCTGTCCAGTACACAGGTATTATAGAAGAACATTTTGCAGTAAGAGAAAGAGTGGGTATCTTTGATGTATCTCATATGGGAGAAATAGAATTGCGTGGAAAAGATGCCCTCCCCTTTGCTGATTATCTGGTAACCAATTCGCTAACAAAAATGAAAGATGGGGATATAAAATATTCACCTTTATGTTATCCTCATGGCGGCCAGGTTGATGATCTCTTTATCTATAAAGTAAAGGATGATTTTGTACTTTTAGTAGTAAATGCCTCACCTAATTATTCAATCAAAGATTATGATTGGATTGTAAAAAATAAAGGTAATTTTGAAGTGGAAATTTCTAATAAAAGTCGGAATTATGGAGAAGTAGCTGTCCAGGGTCCTGATGCAATAGAACTTTTAGAACCTTTAGTAAAAGGAGAAATTTCCCTTAATGGGTTGGAACGTTTTAAGTTTATAATGGGAGAATTATTCGGTAAAAAAATTCTTATTTCCCGGACTGGCTACACCGGAGAAGATGGATTTGAGATTTATTCCTTTAAGTCTGAAGATATTATAGATATTTGGCAAGGCATTCTCAAGGAAGGCAAAAAGTTCAAGATAAAACCATGTGGACTGGGAGCAAGAGATACCACCAGATTCGAAGTTTGCTACTGGCTTTATGGTAATGATATTGATGAAACTGTAAACCCATTAGAGAGCGGCCAGGGTTGGACGGTAAAGCTTGATAAAGAAAACTTTATAGGAAAAGATGCTTTACTTAAAATAAAGGAAAAAGGAGTTAGTAGAAAATTAGTAGGACTTTATATCCCCCAGGGTGGTATTCCCAGAAGCAAAATGGAAGCAAGAAAAGATGGCAAAAAGATCGGATATATTACTTCTGGAAATTATTGTCCTTCTTTGAAAAAGGTGTATGCTATGGCTATCTTGGATCTTCCTTATTCTGAAAAAGGTAGTAAGGTTGATATAGCCATCAGAAATAAAGAGATTGAAGCAGAAGTTGTAGGGACACCTTTTTTACCACCATTTAATAAAAGATAAAAAAAACAAATAAATACAATTTTTTTTCTTAAAAAAGAAGGATTTTAAACTTTTATGTAGAATACTATATTATTAAGTAAAATAATAAAAATGATACCTGCTAAAATATTCTTAGAGAAAGTGAGGTGATTCAATGAAAAAAACAGTATTTTATTAATCCTTTAAGGAGGTGATAGTATATTTTCAATAACCATCCTGCATAATTTTTCATAATAAAATAATTAATTTTATTTCTAAAAATATTAATTTGATTGTAGATATTTAAAAAATATATTAAATCTTTAAAAATCAAGGAGGTTTTAATATGACTGCGATAATGGAATTAATGGATGTAATTAATGCATTTGTTTGGGGCCCACCCATGATGATAATATTGGTGGGAACAGGAATATTTTTGACCATCAGGTTAGGTGGAATACAATTCAGAAAAAGTGGTGTCTGTGTCAACTCTTTGGGGGTAGTTTTCTTTGGTGAAAAAATTTCTTCTGGCTTCGGGTAGACCTACCCCTTGTTTTATTATAGCTTATTATTTGTATGAATAAGCATAATTATCCTTATTTTATTT
>JAHIPN010000152.1 GCA_018894595.1 bacterium | reverse complement strand
TTTCTTTAGGAAGACCTTTTTTAGTCATTTCGCGGTAGAAATTTAGAGTTTCTATATCACGATAGTCTTCTATATTATCGAAAGCAACATTTGTCATTCCAATTTCTTCGCCCTGATAGACATAAGGAGTTCCTGGAAGGGTATGTAATAAAGTGGCCAACATTTTAGCTGATTTCACCCGGTATTTCTTATCATCACCAAATCGGGAAACCATTCGCGGTTGGTCATGATTATTCATATAAAGACTGTTCCATCCCTTTTCTTTTAATCCTTCGTACCATTTGGTAAAGATTCTCTTTAGTTTGGTTAGTTTCCATTCCCTGGATTCCCATTTAATTATAGGATGGTGATCCAGATTCATCAGTTCAAAATGAAAGACCATATCAAGTTCATGTCTATCCCGATTAACATACTTGGCTGCGATCTCGGGAGTAGTTCCGGGAGCTTCTCCCACGGTCATAATGTTATATTTAGAAAATACTTTTTTATTCATCTCTTGCAGGTGATCGTGGATATGAGGACCATTTAAAAAGTAAGGGCCACCGTTACCATATTTGTATCCTTCTATTATCTTTCCATCTGGCAAACCTGGGACTTTAGAGAACAGATTTACCGTATCTATCCGGAAACCATCAACCCCCTTGTCTAACCACCATTTCATCATCTTGTAAATTTCTTCTCTTACCCGAGGATTTTCCCAATTTAAGTCAGGCTGTTTCTTAGAAAAAAGGTGCAAATAGTACTCCTCGGTTTTTTCATCATATTCCCAGGCAGAGCCGCCAAAAACGGAACCCCAATTATTGGGAGGTAAACCATTTTTACCCTTTCTCCAGATATAAAAATCTCGATAAGGGTTATCTAAAGAAGAGCGTGATTCTATAAACCAGGGGTGTTCGTCAGAAGTGTGATTTACTACTAAATCCATAATTAATTTCATATCTCTTCTATGTGTTTCCGTTAACAGATTTTCCATATCTTTCATATTGCCAAAATCATCCATAATATCCTGGTAGCCGCTGATATCATAGCCATTATCATCATTAGGAGATTTATAGACCGGGCACAGCCAGACAACGGTTACTCCTAAGTTTTTTAAATAATCTAATTTTTGAATAATTCCCTGCAGGTCTCCGATGCCATCTCCATTACTATCATTAAAACTTCTGGGATAGATTTGATACACTACCGCTTCTTTCCACCATTTTCGTTCCATTTCACACCTCTCCTTGTTTTTTAAAAATAATTGCTTGTATTTATATAATAAATTTTAATCTTATAGAAAGTATTATAAAGCATTATTTAAAGTTTTTAAAGCTGAATCAGTAAAAATATAATTTTCTGCACCACAGGGCAACCCCGTGTAAATAAGAGAATTTAACGGGGTGAACCCTGTATAAATAGAGAATATTTAACCGGTCGGACCCACCCCTACTTTTATTCCGGCTAATTCTTTCTGCACTTCCGAGAAACGTAGGGAATAATATTCTCTATTTTGCTGGTTAAAGTTAGTTATAGTATTGTGTATTTCTTTGGTATTCTCTAAGATCTGTCGATACCCTTCTTTCTGGGCTGTTACTATCTCCTGCATAAATCTATCGATACGAAAGATTAAGAGTATCGATAAGGCGATAGGGAAGCCCTGATTAGCAATGATGTCTAATAAAGTTTTTATATCCATATAGTTTCCTCCTTTCTCAAAAAGTTTCCCAAAGGTGCCAGGCACCTTTGGGAAACTTTTCTTATTCCCTCCAGCGGGTACGTTTGGTAGGCCGAACATCCAGATGCAGGAAGTTCTTCTTCTCATAAAAGCCAATCCCATTAAAATCTATTTCTTCAGCATAACCTAAAAGATCAATTAAGCTGATATCTTTTACCTGAATGTCTGCCGCTAATCCGATACAGTGGTAGCTATTTACTACCCCACCAATCTTTTGGTTGTATTCTGGACAACGATAACCGGAAGTAATATAGATTGGTCTTTCTAAGATCTTTCTTAATTCCATTAGTTTAGCTATCAGCTTAGAGTGTAACATTACCCGCTTACAGCAGGGGCAGGAAAATTCAGATAGCTTGAAATGAAGTGCGATATTGATGTCGTTAATATGGTTTAACATGTCCATGGGGATTAACTCCTTTCAGTCGTTAGTTTACCTAAAATGACTGCTGGATAGGTCCTTTATCTTTCAGTAATTTTCTCTGCGATAAGACACTATAACTCTGCAGATTAATCTTTCCTATATTCGCCTCCATCATAGTTTTTACTGCTTTTTCCTCACTCTTTCTTAAACTGATATCCTTATCAGCTAATATCTCTATTAATTTCTTCCAGGCTATCTCCCATTTTTGGCTGCCATTTCCTATTCCCAATTCTTCTTCTGCCCAGAGCATAGCGGTAAGTATAGCCTCTTTAATGGTACCCGCTCTATCTTCTCCTAATTTGTTCTTTAAGAAGCCATAGCCTATAGAGACGAGAGCTAATAGCAAGGCATTGAGTAGATATTTACTTAAGATTGTTTGTAACATGGAACAAACTCCTTTCACTCGTTTATTAATTTACCAATTAAAGTTGCAAGTATTTGGTAGCACCACGGCGTGCCGTGGTGAAAGGGTAGGGGGCGGATTTATCCGCCCCGCAATACTAACGACTATTCACTATTCACTAACGACTAATTTACACATCCATAACATCAGTAGACTTATAATCAAGGATTCGAGCATTTACTTTAGCTACCAAGTCATTACCGTTATTATGGAAGATGTTCTTGGCGATGATGGTATCCATCACGCCTTCAACAGCAACATCTTGAGCCGCAAAGTCAGCATAATCTCCATCATCTACATTCTTGGGATTATTCAAGGTTAGATTGATGGTTTTGGCTGCACTATCTCTAAACTGCATATACAGTCTTTTGTAA
>JAHIPN010000013.1 GCA_018894595.1 bacterium | reverse complement strand
ATAGGGCAAATAAGCATTTTTAAAAATATTTCTAAATAGTTGAGGTATATGAGGATTTTGATTCATTTTCTGTATGGCTTCTCCATATAAATTAATCCGTTCATACCCACTCACTCGGGAATCGAATATTTTACTCCAGGAGTATTTTTCATATTCACCGATAAAAAATGATGCTTTTCCTCCCAATTCTTCGGCTTGTTTGTCCATATCATCCATAAATTTGTAAATCAGCGCAATAGTAATTTGCTCAACCTGTGATTTGGGATCCGGTAATTTTCCGACAAGAATGTCTCTTGCTGTGTCAATTCTTCTTTTGGTAATAGTATCCAACATATTTTATCTCCTTTAGGCGGCAAAAGTATTTAGGGGTACGTAGTCTTTAATATATTCAATAATCGGATCTTTCCAACCATCTAATTCTTTTAAATCTTCTATATTAAATCCTGGGTTGGTAGCAAGATTTGCAAATTTTTTCGAATCAATGATTTTCCTTAGGTCTAAATCTAAAATATAGGCTTTTATAAATTGCCTTATGATATAGATAAATTCATTTTTAGGATGGTATATGGAAATGAATTTACCTACCTCTTCTTCAAGAAGTTCATCTTTGGTTTTAAATTTCTTAATCTTCCCAAATATTTTTTCTAAGATTTCCTGCAAGCTTAGTCTGCGGTCAAGTTTTATAGATTTCCTTAATTTATCCAGATTGAAATAATCTTCCGGTTTATTGAATATTGTTTTCTTGATATGTTCTTCAACCTCGTGAAGTTTACCTTCATCCATTTTCTGTTTTATGTATTCATTGGCTTTAACTGTTTCTTCAAATCTTTCAAAAAGCTTTCTATCAATCTTCATTCCTTCGAGACCAATCGAGGTTTCTGCAATGCCTTTTATTGGATCAGGAATAAAGCTTTCATAATCTTTGGGCATCGGGAGAGGAGGACCATCGCCACCATTTTTACCGGTCTCCGGAGGTAATTCGATCACTTCATCATAATTAAATTTCTCTTCAAAATATTCACAAACAGCAAAAAAATCAAAAAGCTTAAAATTTTTCTTTGGTTTGGTATATTTTTCTATACGGCCTAATTCATTTTTTTCTTTATGTACGAAATTATACTTACGTGTACCCCTGCCTTTCATTTGAACAAAGTAGGAGGGTGAAAAAATAGGTCTCATCAAACATAAATTTAGAATATCTTCGCAATCATATCCTGTAGTCATCATCCCAACAGTAACACATATCCTTGTTTTACTGGATTTATAACCTTCTTTAAAAGAGGTATGGCCGTTAAGATTATTATTAGAAAAATTAATGGTCATTTGCTGCGCACCTGTAACATTAGAAGTAATTTGGACAGCAAAATCAGAATTATATTTACCAGGATATAATTTTTGGGCAAATTCATTTAAGATTTGTGTCACTTTAGAAGCATGCTTCTGACTGACGCAAAAAACAATACTTTTTCCAATCTCTCCGGTTAAAGGATCTTTTAATGCATTTTCAAAGAAAGTCTTACATAACGTTTTATTTGTTTTTTCTGAATAGAATTTCTTTTCAAAATCTTTTTGGAAGTAAGCCTTTTCCTCTTCTTCGCTTTCTTCATTTTCTACAATAATAGAATAACCTTTTTCGGATAAAAGCTCTGTAGTGATGTCTGTTCTCGCATCTAATACAATGGGATTTACCAGATAACCTTCCCTTACACCATCTAATAGAGTATACCTATATGTTGGATCAGTCGATTTGCATCCGAATGTTTCGTAGGTATCCAACAATTGGCGTCTTTCTAATTTACGAGGATCTTTTTCAGCTAATCTTTCTTTATCAATTTTTTTTAAATAATCTTTGGGTGTTGCAGTTAGGCCTAGTTTATATCCGGTAAAATATTCAAATACCGCACGGCTATTACCATTTATGGACCTGTGTGCTTCATCTGATATGACTAGATCAAAATCTGTCGGAGAAAATAGATCTTTATATTTATTATTAAAAAGGAGAGATTGAACTGTAGTAACAACGATTTCTGCTTTTGTCCAGTCATCTCTATTTTCTTTGTAAATTACACTTTTATAATCATTTTTTAAGTATCTTACAAAGTTTTTTTGCGCCTGGTCTTCTAACTCTAATCTATCTACAAGAAAAAGTACTCTTTTGGCATTGCCGGTTCTTAGGAAAAGTTTAATTACACCTGCTGCTATCAGTGTTTTTCCGGTACCGGTTGCCATTTCAAATAAAAACCTATTTTTACCATCTTTTACTGCATCTTGTAAAGATGTTATGGCTATTATTTGATAATCCCGTAAAAATTTAAGCTTGTTTTCTTCAATAAATGAATTTCTTGTTTGTTCATATATCCAGCTGGGATCATTTTTATAATCAGGTTTTTGAGAAATAGTAATGTAATCTGACTCAATATGTTCATTAATCAAATTATTTGGATTTGGTTTAAAAGATTTTTTATATTTTATGGAAGTACTTGTAGGGAAGGTTGTAATAATGTGTGGATTGCCTAATTCAATATCCCAAAAATAATGGAGGTTGCCATTTGACAGGATTATAAATCGAACATTGAGAGCTCTGGCGTATTTACGGGCTTGCTCTTTCCCGTTTAACGGATCTTTACCTTCCTTTTTTGCTTCTAAAACAACCATGGGGAATCCTTGTTCATCTAATAGTAAAAAATCAACATAGCCACTTTTAATCTTTTCAAAATCTTCTCCGAGTTCGTTTAGTTTTTGTTCGGTAATTTTTACATTAGTTTCAAGGCGTATGTTTGCTCTTCCTTCAGGGGTATCGAAAAATCTCCATCCCGCTTCTTCTAAAAGTTTATTTATCCGTATACGCGCTTTTGCTTCTTTTGGCATATCAATTATTCCCTTTAAATATATTTTAAATGGTAGTTGTTTTAGGATTTTTGTTTACAATGTACATATAATATTATAATACAACGAAAGCTATATAAAATCCTTCTTTTTTTGAAAAAAAGTTATAAGATGTTTGTATCCCCGCTTTTCATTTTATCACTTTCCAGTGTCCGCCTTTGTCGGGTCCAATTCTTTTAATGATGTTGAGATTTTTCAGTTTAGCGATATTATTTCTTACATTCTTTTCAGTGATATTCACAATTTTAGATAATTCTTTTTGTGTAATAAAATTATTTTTTTATTACAGTAACAATTCTTTTCTGACTTTTGTTTAATTTTATTAGGTCTTTTTGTAGGTCTCTATTCAGGTCTTTTTGTAGGTCTTTCCTTGCATGCTCGAAACCCTTTCCATTAATAACCCGTCTCTTATAGTTGTTTATCTGTAAATCAGGTCTTTTAAAAGACATCTCAAACATTTAAATTAGAGTACATCCCATTTTATCTTCACAATATTATAATATAAGAATCGTGAGTCTTATCGTGAATATAATCATGAATATTATAACATTATATAATGAAGAGCTCTACCCTTACCTTGAGACTTCAATACCTGCAATTCGAGAAGTTTATTTATCTCATCTAAGGCAGCACGATTAGAAAGCTTAAACATTTCTCGTACATCTCGATTGCTTATTTTTCCATTTTGATTTATAAATTCTATAATCCTCATCTGTCTTTCAGTTAGGGTGATTTGTTTGCCTTTTGCTTTCCTTAGTCTTTTGCTACTGAGTCTTATTATTCTTTCTTTGACTGCTTCGATGCTTATATTCACTCCTTCGACAAAATATTCTAACCAATTGGTTAAGTCTAAGCTATCCGGTTTAACGCTTTGTAATGCTTTATAGTTGCTGGTCTATCAGAATCATAGTAATCATCAAGACAAAAGAATTGATTGGTATCAAAACCGCGTAAATAGAGAATTAAAGCAGCCAGGACTCTTGTTGTTCTGCCATTACCATCAACAAAGGGGTGGATTCTGACAAATTCATAATGAACAACTCCTGCTTCAATAACCGGATCAAGTTCTTTTGATTCTTTTGAGTTTATCCAACTAAGTAAATCTTTTACCAATCCCGGCACTTCCTGATTTTGGGGAGGCCTAAAAAATACCTCTCCGGTAAATCTGTTTGCCACTACTACATAACGATTTCGATAAACTCCGCAGTCTTCGAGATTATCTAAAGTATTTTTGGTTACCATACGATGGATATTCAAAATATCTTTTTCGGTTATAAAATTTTCTTTTATCAGATTTTTCATATTTCTTAGCACATCTAAATAATTCAAAACTTCTTGCTTGTCTCTTCGAGCAGCCGTTATTTCCCTTCCCCGGGCTAATTCGCTTACTTGTTCCAGAGATAATCTATTTCCTTCAATACTGGTAGATGAATGGGCACTATGGATTATCGCTTCCTGTCTTAAAGTGATATTCCATTTTGGGATTAAAGGTGAACTGAGAATTATTTCTCTGACGGCAGAGATTTTGGTGAGTAGTTTGACTATTTTATTGGTATATTTGAATTTTGGTTTAAACATTTTTTATTCCTTTTTATAAATATCCGAGGTGGGTTCTTGAAATTTAGACAAAATAGACAGGCGAGACGCCTGTCCTACGTTGTCTCTTTTTTTATATTCGACAAAAGTTTCGGAAATCCTTCTTTTTGGGGGAAATTTTTTGGATTAAAGAGGAAGGTTGCAGGATGTAAGGTGCAAGGTGTGAGATTATTCTACTTTTTATTATTTGCTGCCTCGTTCGGCAAAATAAATCAGATACATTAATACGGTGGCAATAATAGAAATAAAAAATATAAATACCCATACTTGCCGAATGCCTAAATTAGTAATTACTAATCCTAACATAGGTGGTCCGATAATTCGGCTGATACTTTCGCTAATGGTGACCAAAGAATTAAAACGTCCCCGGTGAGTTGCAGGACTATGATTGGCAATGTAGACTCCGGCATTAGTACGAATCAAAATTTCTCCAATGGTCCAGATAAATGTAGAAACCAATATCCAATTAAACTGATAAATCCAATAAAGCATACCGAATCCAATTGCAAAAAAGATTCCTGAAAAAGTTACATTGAGAATGGGCCGATTTTGGCGACTCACAAGAGTGACAGGCATGGTCATAAAGACTACAATAAAACAGTTAAAACTCATTAGCATACCAAAATATCGGGGTCCTATTTGACCAAACAAGTCATTAATTTGCAAGGGTAAACTGAAAAAAAACTGGCTATGGGCGAGATAAAAAAGGATGGAAACCAGGGAAAAGTATAATACAATCGGTTTTTGTAATAAAATTTTTAGCAAACTCTGTTTTTGAACCAATTTATCGTTATCATTCTTCAATTGCACTTTATAAGGCAAAGTCTCTACAATATTGATATAAATAAAAAGACATACAAACAAAATTATCACTACATTTCCCAAAAACAAAAACTTAATGTATCGTGTATATAAAAATCCGGCTATTAGGGAACCAATTCCAAAACCAAGATTTAATCCTAAATATATAAATGAAAATATTTCTTTACGATTTTTAGGAGTACTCATATCAACCATTATGGCATCATAAACAGGACGAGTAGCTCCATTGAAAAAAGCAGCAATAGCTAAGAGCTTGGGAATAATTAATGAATCTCCTAAAAATGCACAGGGAAATAAAAATACTGCTATAGCAAATTGAAAACTAATAAGTGTTCTTTTTCGACCAAAGATATCGGTAAATCTACCTCCAAATAAAGCACCAATTATTCGACAAATTTCTACACACATTAAATAAAGGCCAACCTTATCGGCACTAAGAGAAAGATTTCTGGTTAGAAATAGAGTTAGGAACGGAAAAACGAAATAACCCATTGCATTAATCAAGCGGCAAACAAAAAGAATATAGATAGTCCGGGGAAATCCACTATAGATAGAAAAAATGCTGCTAAATTGTTGCAATAAATGTTTTTTCATAGCCTAACCTTGAATAATAATATGTATTTTCTGCATAGATATTAATAAATTTATATATTTAATTTTACAATAAACTATTATAGTTTACATGGGCTTTATAAATATTACAATAAAATAAATAATTAAATGGATAAAAGTGGGGGAAATCAGCTGGGAGCTGGCTTCGCATTCCCCGATCAGGTCGAGGACAGGTTTCATGGAAATGACATAGGGGAAAATAGAGATTGCCGCGCCCTGATAAATCAGGGCGCGGCAATGACATTGTGAATAATTAATCCATGTCGGAAAGAGAGGAATTGCCTAACATATAATTCGCCTGGAATAGACGGTTGGTTTTATCCAATTTTTTAGATAATTTTTCTAAAAATACTAATAATAATTTATTTCCCAGGTCAGGATATTCTTTAATCAAAAGTTCAAGATTTTTCTGCTCCAAAAAGAGCAGTTCTACAAATTCACTGGCCACAGCATTTACCCGGTGTCTTTCATTAACAATAGCCGTCTCTCCCAGAAATCCTCCGCTGCATATATCGGCTAAAATAATCTCTTCGTTTCTTTCGTTGTATTTGATAATACGCAGACAGCCTCTGATCATTATATAAAAAGAAGAATCTTCATCACCTTCTTTAAAGATAAATTCATCTTCTTTATAGGCTTTAACTGCAGATATCCGAGCAATTTTTTCTAACTCCTCTTCGCTAAAATCTTTAAACTCTTTCATTTTCTTTAATGTTTCTTTTTTCTCTTTCAAGCTAATTTTTTCATAATGTTCTTTATCGACAGTTACCTCGACTTTAAATAGATTCTTTTCTTCCATTATTCTTCTTATCTCTTTTTTGTTCTCCAGGGTAAAGTCTATTAATTTCTCCCAATATTTCTGTATCTTCCTGTAAGCGGTAAAAGGATCTTTTTCAGGTATGGCCTCATGAATACTTAAATATATATTTTTTATAGATTCCTTGCAGGCTTCTACTTTATTATTTGCCAGATATTCCAGGGCAAGCAACAAGTTGGTCTTGAAGATCTTGTCTTCAAGTTCACCGGTTAAAAATTCTCCGGGATATGGGGAAAAATCTTTCGCTGTTACTGTCCGCATATTGCTTACTTCGTATTGGGAATCAATTTTAGATTTTTCGTAAATAAATCTATAGATATCCTCTCTGGTCCTCTTCCAGATAGAATGGGTTTTTTCGGGAGGTAAATGTTTTATGCTTAATTTATTATCCAGGAAGAAATCAAAACCAAACATTTTCGCATTGATTAGATAATCGATATCTTCCCCTCTGGGAATATTGGGGTCAAAAGGCACTATCTGATATAGATTTTTATGAATTACCATAGCTCCGCCAAAAACAAAGGGGGTATGCTTAAGCCGGGGTCCGCAGCCGATTATCTTATCAAAGGCTTTGGACTTACTCCCAAACCTATTCCAATAAGTCATCCAGGGCTCCATGTTTACATCATCATAATAATTTCCATACTTATTTACATAATAGCCGGCTACCCCGTATACGGTTTCTCCATACACTCTTTTCCCGATGAATTCCCTGGCTATGTCCATAAAATCAGGATTTTCTATAACTTCATCATCATCGATTAAAACTGTAATATCAGAATTAAGTATATGGGAAGAGAATATACACATATTCCTGACATTGGCATAACCCTGTAAGCTTAACAAAGAAAGTACATTCTCTTTTAATTGAGAATTTCTGCCAAATCTCTTAATCTTCTTTAAGGTCTCTCGCGTAAATAGATAGGTTTCTACTTCCAGCTTTACCTCTTTAACTATCTTTCTTGCTTTTTCTTCTGCCTCGTGTTCTATTTCCATATGGGTTGGGCAAATTAATATAACTAACTTGAAATCTTTCTTTTTTAAGATCTTCATACTTTCCAGGGTCCGACCCAGAGTCCCTTCCTCATCAACGGGGGTAGCATGGTCATAGACAATATCCCCTTCTCTAAAACCAATCTCTTTTTCCCGCCCCCAATAAGTAGGGATAACCACTACGGTTCGCATAATTTTCTTTCTCCTTCTCCTTTATGTAAATAATTTTTATTAAACTTATCTTCCATTGGTTAAAGCACTGCTTCCTTATATATTTTTTCTACTTCCTTAATGGTATTTTCCCAGGAAAAATTATTAACCGCGTATTCGTGTGCCCGCTTTCTTCTTTCTTTTTTATCAGGTCTTACCAGCTCATTAATGATAGCTTCGGCCAGAGCAATATCATCCTCTACGTCCACCAGGGCACCAATATCTTCATTGATAAAATCAGGAAGTCCTCCCTGATTGGTGCCTACTACCGGGGTTCCGCAGGCCAGTGCCTCTATGGCCACCAATCCAAAAGGTTCGCTCCGGGAAGGTACAGTACTTACGTCAGCAATATTATATAAATCGATAAGCTGCTCCTCACTAATATAACCCAGAAAAAAAGTATTTTTTAACTCTAAAAAATCTTTGAGCTTATTTAATTCATCGTATAATACTCCATTACCGGCAATTAAGGTCATAACTTTTTCTTTCATCTGGTTTTCATATATTTTAGCAGCTTTTAATAATATGTCTACCCCTTTAAAATGGGCTAATTTACCGGCAAAAGAAACAATATAATCCGGAATTTCATTTATACCAAAACTCTCTAAAGCATCCTTTCGGGAAACATTTTTTACTTTAAAAAGTTTGGTATCATATCCGTTATAGACAATTTTTCTTTTCTCGTCCTCTATATGGTAGAGCTCTTTGGTTTCTCTGTCTACCTGTTTTGATATGGTAATAACTTTTCGAGCATTTTGAGCGCCTTTCAGGGCGTAAGTATGATATCTTTTATCTTGTTTAAATCCTTTCAGGTCTGTACCGTGTACTGTCGCCACATAAGGAACACCGGTCTTTTGGGCAGCATAAGGGGCAATCCAGAGATGTTGGGCGTGGATAATATCAGGTTTAAATTTATCTGCCTCTTCTTTGGTAACCTTAACCATTATATCAATATAGTCTCTCATCTGCTTTTTGTTTAATTGATAAAAAGTGGTATTGCTCCTGGGATGGCTGGTAAAACAGGGAAAATTAAAATCAATTTCATAATCTTTGCTGCTGTCATCGCCCCTAAACATTATCGGTCTCATTTCAAAAATTTCCGGGGATGCCTTTCGATTTTCCGGAAATATAACTTTAATTTTATGCCCAATTTTAGTTAATTCTTTGGCTAGGTTTTTAGTGTAAACTCCGCTCCCTGAACCCTCCAGGGGGAAGTGATTGATTATTAATATTTTCATTTTTTACCCTTCCCATTTCTCTAATTTTTCAATAAAATCATTCCAGGCCATCATAGTGTTTTTATATTCGTTAATTACCCGTCCTAAATTACGGTAAGATGTTTCCAGTGCCTCGGGTAAAATTAGAAATCTCTCATCATTAAGATAAGAGGCCACGGCTTTGGAGCCGATAATTATATTTTTCCTCTGTCTATTTTTTACCTCTTCTAAATCTTCCCTTTTTAGCCAATTCAGAAAGGGATTTCTTCCTATCCAGCCCAGGCAGGTGTAATAAAATCTATCTCTTATAGAATCATCCCTTTTTATATCAGGTATCTCGGGATAATTTCCAAAGGTATTATGGAATATTTTGGTATCTATATCGATACATTTTTTATCGCTCTTTTTTAATTTAATTCCCAGGAGGGTATCCTCTCCGCGAGATAGAACATTCTCGCCATTTACATTATACACTGTAGAAAAAAAAGGAGGTAACTCTTTAAGGGCGCTTAGTTTAATTGCTACATTTCCTCCTAAGATTTTATTTGTTTCAAAAACTTTTCGCTTTTTATCATGATCTAAATTCAGACAATCATGCTCGTCGAAATTTTTTAAAAATTCATAAGCACCTTCTTTTTGTAAGCCAATGAATAATTCCTTCATCCCGGTAAAGCTCATGGGGGGAATAATGTAATAGCCGGAGTAATCGCTGGTGGTAATTATAACTTCTTCTTTCCCTAGATATTCTAAATGTCTTCCGATGAAATCTATCTCTTTTTCCTTTACTTCATCGTCTTCTTTGTCTTCTTTTACCAATACTCTGGGATAGACATCGGTATCTATAAAAACTAATACTTCTGAACCGCTTAATAAGGCTTTGATTAAGGCATAATTTCTATTCAAACCATAAGGCACTTTCCCATATTTTTTTAAGGTGGGGCAATTGAGTAAAATTTCTATATTTTCTGTAGATAAGCCCATCTTTATTAACTGTTCTTTTATCTCCGGAACATCGTTTATCTTTACCAAAAAGACTTTGACTTTTTTTTCTAAACTTTCTACCAATTGAAAATCACAGCTATGGGAATAAACAATTATTATACTGTAAATTTTATGATTATATTTTGAAGCATTTTCTAAAAACTCATCTATGGGCTCTAAAGAATTAAAATCTTTAGTAATTAACCCTATTGATATTTTCACCAAAACACCCCCTTGTGTGATTGGTTTGACCCCAATTGATACCATTCCCTACTGGTTACTACTTTGATCTCCTATTTGCCTGTCCATTTCCTTCAGATAATTTACGTAAGCTGAGCCTAACTCAGTAATAGAAAAAGTATCCCCTTCCTCTTCCCGAATAAATTCTAAATCAAGGAGGGCGTCTAGTATGGCCTCCCGTTCTTCTGGATCGGATATTTTTGGTTGCCATATATTATCAAATTCTTCTCGGTTTACCGATTTGGATTTATGAAGCCAGAATAAAACATATTTTGCGAACAAGACCAGATAGGTATCAGCATAGAGAAATCGCCATCTAATGTTTTCCTTTTGCAATTTTCGAATATATTTAACCATCTCTTCTTCTCTTAAAACGACGGAGTCTGTATCTTGAATTTCTTTATTTAATATATTGTCCTGCCTGGAATCGTAATAAGAAGCCAAATCATCAATATTAATATCTGAAACTAAACCGAGAAATTGTTCTTGTCTTGACTGTTGAGAATCGTGCTGCCCTGATTTTTTAGCAGTAAAAAATTCTTCAAAGAACTTATAAATAGGCTTCTCAAATAATAATATACTGAGAACCAGATACACCATTATCAAGGCAACCCAGGAATTAGTTATTTCTGCTAACGATGGTTTAACCGGCCACCAGATCAATAGAAGAATGCTGGATATCACAATTAATAAGATAAATAAAACAACCGCAAAGGCAATTCTTTGCATATTCAAAATTTCCATTTTTTCTTTTAAATTAATTTTATTCATCTATCCTATTTCCCTCCTTAATAAAAGAATTCGACAAAAAAGAAGAAATTCCTTTTTATTTTAAAAAAATAAGCAAGTTTATAATTTTTGAGGTTAATGGTTTTTTGTTTTTACTAATAATTTTGGAGCCATGTTTTTTCAACTCCGTTTTAGTATATCTCTTTTATATAAGATTCTACTACCCTTTTAATAATTTCTTTATTTTTATTAGAATGTCTTGAACAGAAAATTGGTTTCTTAATTTCCACTTCAATTTTGTTTAAGCTTCTGATAAATTTTGCTCCCCTCGGCAAAACTTTATCTGCTCCTTTAATTTTTATGGGTACAATAGGAACCCCTACCTT
>JAHIPN010000151.1 GCA_018894595.1 bacterium | reverse complement strand
TTCCATTCAATTAGTTTCTATGTTAAAAAATATGAGAGATAAAGCTATTTTCCAGAATAATGAACCTATTAAATATCCCCCTAAATTATTTATAGGCGCTGCAGCAAATCCCTTTGCTGATCCTTTTGAATATAGGGTAATTCGTTTAGCTAAAAAGATAAAAGCAGGGGCAGATTTCATTCAAACCCAGGCAATATTTGATGTGGAGAGATTTAGCAGGTGGATGGAAGATGTCAGGAGAAGAGGATTGCACCAGAAAGTTTGTATTATGGCAGGAGTTACCCCTTTTAAATCATATAAAGCAGCTTGTTTTATGACTAACGTAGCCGGAGTAACAATACCAGAAGAAATTTTGGAAAGGATGAAAAATGCAAAAGACCAAAAAGCTGAAGGGGTAGAGATATGCTTGGAGATTATTAAAAAAATAAGAAAGATAAAAGGAGTTCGGGGTCTTCATATTATGGCGGTAATGTGGGAAGATATTGTTTCCCTGATAGTTAAAGAAAGCGGATTATATCCTCGACCAAAAAAAATGTAATTAATTTGAAAAAAGGAGACTAAAGATGATAATTATTGGAGAAAAACTAAATTCAGCAAGGAAAAAAGTAAGAGAGATGATTGAGAATAGAGATGTAGAATCTATTCAGGACTTAGCTAAAAGACAAGTAGAAGGCGGAGCTGATATTTTAGATGTAAATGCTTCTGCTGCAAGTGGCAATAAAGAAGAAAATATGGAATGGTTGGTAAAAACAGTGCAAGAGGTGGTAGATATCCCTTTATGCATTGATAGTCCTAATGCAGAAGAGATTGAAAAAGGCTTGGAAGTTCATAATTGGGACAAAGGCAAAGCTTTAATTAATTCAATTACCGGTGAGAAAGAAAAAATTGATAGATTATTACCTACTATCATAAAATATAAATGTGCGGTAGTAGCGCTTGTTATGGATGAACGAGGTATTCCTGATAATTCCAAAACCCGGGTTGAGATTGCCGAAAAATTAATAAAAACATTAACTGATGTCGGAGTTCCCTTAAAAGACATATTTATTGACCCGTTAGTAGTACCTATAGGGACTAACGATAAAAATGCTATAATAACGATGGAAACTATAAGAAGTGTTAAGGAAGCCCATCCCGAAGTTAGAGTGGTGACAGGTTTAAGTAATATATCTTTTGGTCTTCCGGAGAGAAAATTAATTAATCAAGTTTTTATGATTTTGACTATGGGCTGTGGCATGGATGCAGCAATAATTGATCCTACAGATAAAAGAATGATGGCTATTGCTAAGACTGCTACGACTCTTCTGGGAGAGGACAATTTTTGTAGTGAATATATTCAAGCCTATAGAAAAGGAAAATTAACTTTTGAAAAATAAGTTAGAAAGAGCTAATTTATAATATATTTCTACTTAATGGGTAAATTAGCAAATAAAATTTTGTTACAATATCAAAATAGTAAAAATAAAAATTAGGAGGAACTAAAATGAAATCAGATTTACAGATTGCTCAAGAAGCTAAATTAAAACCGATTACTGAAATTGCTGCATCGATTGGGATAAAAGAAGATGAATTAGATCTCTACGGAAAATACAAAGCCAAAATCTCTCCCGATATCTTAAAGAGACTACAAGACCGTCCTCAAGGTAAATATATTGTGGTAACTGCCATTACCCCTACCCCACTGGGCGAAGGTAAGACCGTAACCTCTATCGGCTTAGGTCAGGGTCTGGCTAAAATAGGCAAGAAAGTAATAAATACCCTGCGTGAGCCCTCTATGGGTCCGGTCTTTGGCATCAAGGGGGGAGCAGCCGGAGGAGGATATTCCCAGGTAGTCCCCATGGAAGACTTAAACCTCCATTTTACCGGAGACATCCACGCTGTGGGGGCAGCTAATAATCTACTCTGTGCTATGTTAGATACTCACCTGCAGAAAAAAAACAAATTAGGCATAGATATCCATAATATCAATATTAACCGGGTAGTAGACATCTCAGATAGAGCACTACGTCATATCATCATCGGTTTAGGAGGAAGGGTTA
>JAHIPN010000012.1 GCA_018894595.1 bacterium | reverse complement strand
TTTCTGTATAGATACCTTTCCCTGCAAATAAATCCACAACATACCATTCATTAGATACCCAATTTTGCTTATTCCATACTGTAAGCCATACATTAAAGCATTTTTTTAATATTTCAAGTTTTGTTTTTGTAGATAATCTATTACTAATATTCCACCTATCCTTATTTTTTTTCATACTTATAAATCTCCTCTTTAACCTTCTATTTCCTTAACGGATTTTTCTTTTTCCTCATCTCTATATATATCTATATATAGCTATATATAGCTCTGCTTTGGAAAAATAGGGACAACACATCCTATTTTTTTATGATTTATCCTTCAATTTTACAAGGTCTCCCTTTAGGACGTCTATCTATAGTAATACCTAAAGTTTCAACCATCCGGTTAAGAAACTCCTCAGACCCTATCAGCTCCCATAAGTTCCTCTTTAAAAGTTAACGAATTATTGACCTGGCACACCTTCCCTATTTATATAATTTAAAAGTAAAATATTAATTATCTAAGAAAATGGGATGTGTCTCTATTTATTCCAATTTAATTCCAGATTTAACTTATCATTCTTAAATAACGATAGATGGCCTCTGCCTTTACCGGGCATCCTTTAATTTGTTTACTCGGATAATTATTAACTACCCAACTGCAACACTGCCCTATGCTCACCAAAGGTTTCTTTGATTTGACTGTACCATACTTAAAAGTAGGGACAAACTCACATTCTCTATCTCTCAATCTTTGCCCCATAAGTATGGTACAGCCTGGAGAACTTCCTTCCTTATAAAGACGTCGCATAGCAGCCAGCAAAGCTCCCTTACAGGAACTACAAGTCCCTTTTTCGATGACTTTTAATCCTGGCAAGTAAAAAGGGAATTCTTTACTATTAACTCGGTCAGATTGGATCTCTTTTAATTTTTTAGGGCTTATAATCTTAATTTCTTCGAGGTCAGCCGGTCCCAGATGAGCTTCGGCTGCCCAGAGAAGGTGCTCGACCTCATCTATGCGATATCCTAACATAGAAGCAGCCACCATATCAGCAGCCAAAACATTTTTAGCAGCTAAAACAGTATTTAATCGGACTGGCATACCACCCAATTCCCATTCCAGAGAACATAGGGTAGCATCGACTATGGTTAAATCGGGGATAATGACTGTGTTGAGATCGGCAATACATTGCGATAAATTCAGGCGATGAAAACGGCTTTTTTCTTGATCAGCTATACAACCTTTAAGATTTTTCATTCCGATAGTAACTTTAGTTTGACTATGTACTTTTAAAATGGGCAAATTAATCAAATAATCAACCTTGGTTACTGTTTCAGCAATCAATACTTTTTTTAATACCTTACCATTAGGTACATCCACATAAACCTGATGATCCTTTTTAAAATCAAGCAAGGTAACCTTCCACTTCTTAGCTATATCATAGACTCCTGTTATCTTATAAGCCTGCAGGGTGTCATCACCAACCTCGGAACTCTCCCCAATAATAATTTCCCAAGGAGAAGTGCGTATTAAATGTTCGATAAGAGTATCTAAGATTAAAGAATTGGTAGTAGCACCGGTACTATTGGGTTTGGCCACTACCATATTGGGTTTTAATAAAATTCTGCTACCCGGAGGCACTAATTTTTCTATTCCTCCCAAATCCTGCAGACAATTACTCACCATAGTCTTGATAGTCTCATCACTATGCACCGCAACCGTATAGCTGGTATTTCCCATTTTATATTAATCCCTCTTTATTTTACAGAACGAAAAAAAATATTACAGTATTATTTTTAAATAGGGCGCATCCTATTTTTTCTATGGTTTAATTTTCCATTTTATGATGTCTTTCTCTAGGACATCTACCTATATATAATAATACCTAAGGCCTCAAACATCCGGTTAAAAAACTCCTCAGATCCTATAGGTTCTCCGCTAAAAGTTATCGAATTATTGACCTGGCATACCTTCCCTATTTATTATTTATTTCTACTTAATTTCCAGGTGTTTTTCCATAAATTACTTTCATATCAGGAAGTTCAGTACAGTAGTAATGAATCCAGATATAAATGTGACTAAATAATGCAACTATCAAAGCTGCTTTCGAGAGTAAAAGTAACCCGGGAAAATAGAGAATCAGGATACCATAGACATACATACCATTGTTCGTGTAACGAAAAATCCCTTCTTTCACATAGGGTCGGTTATAGTTTTTGTCAAAATGGTCGATCCCAAATGCTCTTTCGAATGTAAAGTATCGTATTACAGAATAGAAAAGATAAATTACAACTGGGGTGATTAATGCCGCTATTAAATAGGTGTAAAGAGGATTTACAGAAAGTGAACCTTGGTTACTTATGGCCAGGATGATAATGAAAATCAATCGAAAGACAATAAGGAGAGAAAACCCTACTGAATATATTTTAAAAGCTCTTTGTACTCCATAGCGTGATGTGAAGGTGTTGTTATAGAGTTCCAGTCGCCAGATTATCCAAACATAAACCTGATGAAAAATTGGTATAGCGATTGCTATCCAGAACCATGCTTTGGTACTAATACCCCACAATTCACCATTCGTTGTATCATAACTGATGGAAATAAATTTCTGTATGACAGCAATGAGAATTATTACTGATACTAAATGCCAAACTTGATAACCAAAAATTTTCTTAATCATAGATTCATTCCCACTATATTATAAACATAATATTTATAATTTGTTGTTCTCTCTATAAAAATACCAACGATTATTTTCGCCGAGCCAAAAGAAAACGGGATTTGTCCTACCCCCTCTTGCTCCTTCTGGTTTAGCTTTTTGTTCTCCTGTTTTATTAGCTACTACAATCTCTACATCCAAACCCAAAAACGACATCATAGTTGCATTAACAATTTTTAAATGGGCACTCTCTAATGATTGCCTGACAAAAATCGGACGGCAATCAATATAGTTAGGGAACTTTTCATGCAACCACTCATAAAGTTTCATCATCGGTCCTTGTTTTTCTTCTTTGGACATAGCAACCACACAAATACGCCCGCCCTTTTTCAAAACTCGTTTACATTGCTCTAAAACAATCGGGATTTCAGGAGTATCAAATAATTCTAATGTAAAACTCGTAAAGACAGCATCAAAATAAAATTCTGGATATGAC
>JAHIPN010000150.1 GCA_018894595.1 bacterium | reverse complement strand
TTTATTTTGTATCCTTTTTCTTTAAGTATGCCCCTTAATTTATCTGAGGTAGCATAATCTTTATTTCTTCTTGACTCTTCTCTTTGATGTAATAAGCCTAAAATTTCAGTAGAAATTTCAATCTCTTTATTGGTATTTCGACAATCTAATAAATCTATACCTAAAACTTCATCAAATATCTTAAATGTATTATATTTTTCATTATCAGAAACATCTGGATCTTTTATTAATTGCCATAATAATGAGAGCGCCTTTGGAGTATCCAAATCATTAGAAATAATTTCTCTAAATTTATTTACATAATTCAAATTTATGTTGTCAGTTTTCTTTATTGATAATGAGGATATGCGGTTTTTTAAATTTCTTAAAGCGGTTTGTGCTTGATCTAATGAATCCCAGGTAAATTTTAAAGGATTGCGGTAATGAGCAGTTAATACTAAATACCTATAGGCTATCGATCTATTTGTTTTTCAATGATGTTATCAAGTAGGATCGTATCTCCTTCAGATTTAGACATTTTCTCACTTTCACCAAAACTTAACCATGCTCCATGAATCCAATAATTAACTACTTTATGACCTACAGCGGCTTCCATTTGTCGAATTTCACTGGTGTGATGAATTGGTATATGATCAACACCTCCAGTATGTATGTCAAAATATTCACCGAGATATTTTAGGGACATCGCACTGCACTCAATGTGCCAACCAGGGAAACCTACACCCCAGGGCGACGACCATTCTAATTTTCTTTTTTGTTCTTTAGGTGAAAATTTCCATAAAGCAAAATCTTCGGGATTACGTTTATATTTTGTTTCCACCCTCGAATATTCTTTCGAAGCATTTATTTGCATATTTTCCAAAGGCGTAAATGTAGAAAATGTTGATACGTCAAAATAAATACCGTCAGGAGTTGAATATGTATGACCATTTTTTTCTAACACTTTTATAAGATCAATTTGTTCTTCTATATGGTCTGTTGCTCTGGCAATAATATCTGGGGGTAAAATATTTAATTTTGAACAATCTAGGAAAAACTTATTTTTAAATTTTTCAGTCATCAGTAAAACATCCTGATTAGACTTTTGAGCAGCTTTTTCAACTTTATCCTCTCCTTGATCTGCATCGTCTGTTAAATGGCCCACATCAGTTATGTTCATCACTTGAAATGTACGATAGCCCATCAAATGTAATGAACGTTTCAAAATATCAGCAAAAATATATGTTCTTAGATTGCCAATATGTAGAAAAGAATAGACAGTTGGGCCACAAGTATATATTTTTACTACATTAGATTCAATTGGTTTAAAGCTTTCAAGTCTTTTTGTTGGTGTATTGTAAAGTTCCATTTTGTGTTTCTCCTCATCTTAAAAAATTTCACAAAATTCATACCTACGGGGGACAAATTTTTATTATTGACAAACTATATTTAATTTTATTACAAATCTAATCTATAATTTATGCTATTAATTTTATGTCAAATGTGAAGACCTCTATTTACTTTTCAGTATTAAGTGATGTTAAGTATCTATTCTTCCTTCCCAATATATTTTTTCATGAGCTCTTTTGCCTTGCTTAACCCTTCTTCTGTTAGATATACTGATTTTGCATGTTTGCTTCCATCAATATATCCTTCCTCATTTAATTCATCTAAAACCTCAAAAGGATAACCTTTCCAGCTCCTTTGAACTTTTGTGAGACCGGCATCTTCTTGCCATGATGTAAGATATATCAGTAATAGAGTCAACTCTTTTATTGTTTTATCCATTATGTTTCCCACCTTTTAATTACTATTTTTAATATATTTCATAATCACCAGAATCATCGCTTTCACCGGTAATGCAGGTAAAACATCCATCAAAACCGCCAATTGCACTTCCTATTACCCATAGTGTCCTTAACTATCACGTTATTTCGCTTATCCTGCCAAAATGGAATAATATCCGCAGCGCAGCATTACAGATATTTATTACTACTGCTTAATACTTTTAATTAAATTGTCCAAATGCTTTAGCTATTCTTGCATATTTATATATACGATAAAAGTTTTAAAAATCCTCTTTTTTGGGGAAAATTTTAATGAAATTAACTGTGAAGAGTAATGATGAAACGAGTTATTGGTTGCACAGGATTACAAAGACAAGTTCGATAATTTGATTAAAATCTAAACTTCTATCCACTTTCGACGAAGCAAAAGAATACGGGGTACGGTTCATATAAAGGAATAACGGGAACTATAATTGCCTAAGGATGAGGAATAATTGCAAAAATTGTAAGTTCGCCTTTGCGCGGACCATAATAGAAGAAAACTCTATATGCTGCTGAAGTACTCTGTTCAGCATAAGCTTCAAAAACCTTTTCGCCATTTGGCCCTTGAAGTGAATAGTATATATGGGTTTGTAAACCGGGACGCTTGGGATTTTGGGTTAAAAATTTGAAAGTTTTTATAACTGCTTTATATTGCTTTTTCTTCCCAGAATTTCCTTTTAGATTTTTCAGTACCTTTTTAGCAGTATGAGTAAAATTTAATATAAATTTCATAAATCTTCCAGAAATTCTTCCAAATTTTCTACCTTTTCGGT
>JAHIPN010000149.1 GCA_018894595.1 bacterium | reverse complement strand
CTCTCTGTTATAATCTGCCGGTATTGGATTCTATTTTAAGAGATGAAAATAGCCGGGCTCTTTATATGTTTCCCACTAAGGCTTTATCTCAGGACCAATTAACTGAATTGTATCAATTAGTTAAAGCCCTGGATGAGGGGATTAAAACTTATACCTATGATGGAGATACCCCATCTTCAGCCCGGCAGGCCATCCGCAAGAAAGGACATATTGTGGTAACCAATCCGGATATGCTGCATTTAGGGATATTGCCCCATCATACCAAATGGATGGATTTTTTTGGAAATTTGAAATACGTGGTAATTGATGAGATTCATATTTATCGGGGGGTATTCGGAAGTCACCTCGCCAATGTAATCAGGAGATTGAAGAGAATTTGCAGATTTTATGGTTCGAATCCTCAGTTTATCTGCTGTTCGGCGACTATCGCTAATCCTCTAGAGCTTTCTCAGAAGATTGTTGGAGAAGAATTTGTTTTAGTTGATAATAATGGCGCCCCCCAGGGCGAGAAACATTTTTTATTTTATAATCCTCCGGTAATTAATAAAGAATTGGGAATAAGGAAAAGTTTAATTAAAGAAGTAGCCCGTTTTGTGGCTTATTTTTTAAATTATGACATTCAAACCATAATTTTTGCCCGGAGTCGTCTAACCACCGAAGTCCTGACCAGTTATTTAAAAGATTTTTTAGCTAAAACGGGGAGGTCTAAGGATATAGTCAGGGGTTATAGGGGAGGTTATTTACCTAACCTAAGACGTGAAATAGAAAAGGGCTTAAAAGATGGTGAGATAAAAGGAGTAGTAAGTACTAATGCCCTGGAGCTGGGTATAGACATTGGACAGCTTGATGTTTGTTTTATGGCCGGGTACCCCGGAACGATATCCAGTACCTGGCAGCAGGCCGGAAGAGCAGGGCGCCGATCCAATAGTTCAATAGCTATCCTGGTTGCCTCCAGCAATCCCTTGGACCAGTTTGTAATAAATCATCCTGATTATTTTTTCGGAGAATCACCGGAGAGTGCGGTCATTGACCCGGATAATTTGAGTATTTTGGTCAGTCATATCAGGTGTGCTTCTTTTGAACTGCCCTTTGAAGAAGGAGAAGATTTCGGAACTAAAAAACTTCGGGATGTTCTGGAGTATTTAGAGAAGGAAGGTGTACTTCATTATGTAGAAAAGAAGTGGTATTGGATGAGCGAGATTTATCCCACTGAAGAGATAAGCCTGCGTAGTGCTTCAGTAGATAATTTTGTAATTATTGATACCACTGAACAGCAGGCACAGGTTATCGGGGAAGTGGATAAAGCCAGTGTGCCCACACTTATTTATGAAGGGGCTATTTATCTTCATGAAGGCGAACAATATGCTATTCACAGGCTGGATTATCAGAATCAAAAGGCCTATGCCGAAAAAGTTAAAGTTAATTATTACACCGATGCCCAGGACGAGACTAATATTAAGGTTTTAGAGGTATTTGAGAAGGGTGAAGAATCAAATATGCAGCATGCTTACGGTGAAGTGGCCATTACTACCGTTTCCACCTGTTATAAAAAGATAAAATTTTATACTCATGAGAATATAGGTTTCGGGGAAATATCTTTACCGCCGGAAGAGATGCGTACTACCACTTATTGGCTTGCTTTGACCAATGATATTAGTGAACTGTTAGAGCTCCAGGAAAGCGAAAACACATCTTTTAATTTAAGCAGCGGGCTTTTAGCTTTAGCTAATGTGCTTATTAACGTTGTTCCTTTATATGTTATGTGTGATCCTCAGGATGTAAGGGCAGTTTCGGAAGTTCGTTCTCCTCTTACTGGAAAGCCGACCATTTATATTTATGATAATTATCCCGGGGGAGTAGGATTTAGTGAGAAGATGTTTAAGCTGCGTCAACCTTTACTGCAGGCAGCCCAGGAATTAATTCTTGGCTGTGGATGTGAAAAGGGCTGCCCCTCCTGTGTGGGGCCTATTGACGAAGTGGGCATAAAGGGAAAAGAGAGCGCTCTTCTAATTTTAAGGGAGGCTTTGAGCTGATTATGGAGGATATAAAAAGGCGACTGGAAAAGATTGCCCAGTTAAAGAAGAATATAGATAAAATCAACCAGTCACAAAAAGAGAAAAGTTTAAAGACCGTAGAAGCAGAAGTAAAGATAGAAGAAGTAGTATCAGGAAAATTTATCTCTACTCCTTTTGGAGACAGTTTTATCCGGGAAAATTATTTTCCCCGAGATTATAGGTGCGGGGAGGTTGAACTTTTTCAAATTTTTCAATCTTCTGCCAAAACTATTTCCAGCTTAGCCAGAGATGATAGATTAAAAGAAATAGATATTAATAAGACCGTCTTTTTGGATACCGAGACTACCGGATTGGCCGGAGGAGCAGGGACTTACATTTTTCTTGTAGGAGTAGGATATTTTGAAGGAGACCAATTTTGTGTCCGGCAATATTTTATGCGGGATTATAATGAAGAACGAGCCCTGCTATCAGCACTAAATGATCTGCTCGCTAATTTTAAGGCGGTAGTTTCTTATAATGGCAAGACCTTTGACCTTCCTTTAATGGAAAGTCGTTATATTATGTCCGGGATGAAGATGAGTTTAAAAGATCCCGGTCATTTTGATTTACTTTATCCCGCCCGCCGTCTATGGAAAAGAAGATTAGAAAATTGTTCACTATCTACAGTAGAAAGAGATATACTGGGGGTAATCAGAGAAAACGATGTTCCGGGCTATCTTGTCCCTGAGATTTATTTCAGGTATCTCAAAACCAAAGATGCCCGAGCATTAAAACAGGTATTTGAACATAATTTACAGGATATCCTTTCTCTGGTAGCCCTGGTCAGCAGGATGTGTGTTTTGGTAGAAGATCCTTTGAATAACACCGAATACGGGACGGACATTTTTAGTATAGGTAAGATGTTTGATGAAGAGAGAAGATACGAGCAGAGCACCCACTATTATACTGAAGCCTTAAAACACAATTTAGCAGAGGAAGAGGTCTTGGAGATATTAAGATTAGCTTCTTTTGCTTATAAAAGACAGGGGAAATGGGGAGAAGCAGAAAAAATATGGAAAGAGATAATAGAAAAAAGCCGAGAATTTATTTATTATCCTTACGAAGAGTTAGCCAAATATTACGAGCACCATTTGAAGGATTATCAAAACGCAGAGACAATAGTAGAAGAAGCCCTGAATATAGTACAAAATATTTTCATAAGAGAAAAATTACAATATCGTTTAAATCGAATAAAAAAAAGGGGACAGGCTACTTTTTTGCATAATATTAAAAGTAAGGAAAAGTAAAAAAGTAGCCTGTCCCCTTTTTTATGAAAAGGAGTAAGAGATGGAGAAGAAAAGTTATACAGTAAAGGATTGGCCCGATGAGGAAAGACCGAGAGAGAGGTTGGTTAAGCATGGAGTAGATTATTTGACAGATGCGGAATTATTAGGAATAATATTGGTTAGTGGTTATCAAGGAAAGACTTCGGTGGAATTAGCTAAAGGTTTATTATCAGAAACTAAAACTTTAAGGAAGTTAGATTCTTTGAGTTTTACTGAGGTAAAATCTATTAAAGGGATAGGTCTGGCTAAATTTGCTCAAATAAAGGCAGCTTTGGAGATAGGAAAAAGGCTTTTAAGAGAGACTAATTTGCCTAAAAAGAAAATCCATAATGCTGCTGATTTAGTAAATTATTATGGACCATGTATGAGAGATTTAAAAAAGGAAAAATTTAAAGCAATATTATTAGATGTAAAGAATAAGATTATTAGGGATATTGATATTTCGGTAGGCAGTTTATCGGAAAGCATAGTCCATCCTCGAGAGGTATTAAAAGAGATAATCAAGGAATCTGCTGCCTCAGTTATATTTTTACATAATCATCCCAGCGGAGAATCGAATCCCAGTAAAAATG
>JAHIPN010000002.1 GCA_018894595.1 bacterium | reverse complement strand
TCATTTTATTAAACTAAATAGTGATGAGGTTAGAACAATAAAAGAAGCCATAGAAATTTGTCAAAGAGGTGATAAGTTGGCTTCTAAATATCTTTATGAAATAGAAGAAGAAGGAGCAATAGAATGGGTTTATAATATAGGGAAAAATTTTAGAAGGGCAGAAATGTATCTAAAATTCGTCTTATCAAAAAGTAGAATATATTATATTAGAAAAGAAAGACGAGGTATGAAAAATTATTCAAATTATATGAGGAAAATACATAAATCGAAAGAAGAACCAAAAAAGGAATAACAAAATTTATTATCCCAAAAAATAAATAAAATCATTTCGACCGGCTTTAAAAATATAAAAGGGGGCGGTAAAAAAAAAGATATCGAATAGAATGAATAAATGTAACCAGAGCCAAAATTGAGCGTATTTAGGGCTATTCTGAGTAAGTTATTTAATAATTTAAGGCAAGACAAGGGGACGTTTAATTTGTCATATTTAAATAAATCATTAAATAGTTGCACATCCCATTTTCTTAGATAGTTAATATTTTACTTTTAAATTAGATAAATAGGGAAGGTGTGCCAAGTCAATAATTTGGTAACTTTTAGCGAAAAATCTATGGGATCTGAGGAGTTTCTCAACCAGATGGTTGAGGCTTTAGGTATTATTATAGATAGACGTCCTAAAGGAAGACTTCGTAAGATGGAAAGCTAAACCATAGATAAAATAGAATTTAGCCCTATTTTTCAATTTCATCTATATTTAACAAAAGGAGAGAAGAGTAACATGAGCGAAACTGTATTTACAAAAGTAGATTACAATTTGGGTACTTTAATCAATTATATAGAGGTTGGTGACATCGGGTTGCCGCATATCCAGCGTCCTTTTGTTTGGAAGAATGCTAAAGTACGTGATTTGTTCGATTCCATGTATAAGGGTTATCCTGTGGGGTACTTGTTGTTTTGGCAGAACGGTCTGACTGCAGGTGAACGCGCTATTGGTACGAATACTAAACAAAAGCCTCCTAAGCTTGTTATTGTGGATGGACAGCAGCGGTTGACCTCCCTTTATGCTGTAGTTAAGGGTATTTCTGTTTTTCGCGAAAACTATGAAAGTGAAAAGATTTGTATTGCCTTCAATCCACTCGAAGAAAAGTTTGAGGTAGCCGATGCAGCTATCCAGCGTGATACAGCTTATATCCCGGATATATCAAAACTTTGGAACAAGGATACTGATTTATTTGAGTTTGTTGAAGAGTATTTATTAAAACTTAAAACATCCCGCGATTTTTCAATCGAAGAGGAGAAGAAAATTAAAAAATCAGTCACGAAACTGAATAGTCTTTTGAGTTTCCCATTCACCTCGCTTGAACTTTCGGCGAATATATCTGAGGAAAATGTATCAGATGTTTTTATCAGAATTAATAGCAAGGGAACACCACTTAATCAGTCAGATTTCATCCTAACCCTAATGTCGGTTTTTTGGGATGATGGTCGTATAGAATTGGAACATTTTTGTTATGCTTCAAGAAAACAATTGAAAGGTAAACCATCACCATTTAATTATTTTATAGAGCCGGACCCCGCTCAACTTCTTCGCGTGATTGTTGGTTTAGCATTTAAACGTGCGAGACTTCATTATGTCTATTTAATCCTGCGTGGCAAGGATTTGGAAACAGAAAAGTTTAGTAATGAATTAAGAACTAAGCAGTTTGAAGTTCTAAAAAAAGCACAAGAACGAGTGTTAAACCTGCAATATTGGCAAGATTTTATGAATTGTATTCGGCAAGCCGGTTTTAGAAGCGGTAAGATGATCAGTTCTCAGAATAATTTAATTTTTTCATATATATTATATCTTATTGGCCGAACCGAATACCAAATTGATGAATTTCGGCTTCGACATGTTATTGCCCGTTGGTTTTTTATGTCTAGTTTAACCGGTCGATTTACAGGATCTCCTGAAACCGCTATGGAATTTGATTTAGCTCGTTTCCGTGCCCTTAAAGATGGTGACCAGTACCTTGAAATATTGGAACGTGAATGTGATATAATGCTAACAAATGATTTTTGGAGTTTATCATTGCCCAATAGTTTGGCGACATCTTCGCCTCGTAGTCCCTCACTCTTTGCATATTATGCTGCACTGGTTTTGTTGGATGCTCGTGTATTATTTTCCAAATTAAAGGTTTCGGAGTTACTTGATCCGTCAATCCATGCGAATCGTTCGCTAGAGCGTCACCACCTTTTCCCCAAGGATTATCTAAAAACTATTAATATTATTAGTACTCGCGAAACCAATCAAATTGCCAATTATGCATTGGTTGAATGGGGAGATAATGCAAAAATTTCAAACCAATCACCGATGGAGTATCTTCCCGAATTAAAAGACCGTTTTGGAAAGGATGAATTATCTCAAATGTACTATTGGCATGCTTTACCAGAGAACTGGGAGTGTTTGAATTACCATGAATTCCTTGAAAAGAGAAGGGATCTTATAGCGAAAGTTATTAAAGAAGGCTATCAAACATTAACTGATGAAACAGTCCAAGATGTTTCCTTTGGGGAATTAAATCTGAGCCAGTTGGTTTTGAATGGCGAATCAGAAGCAGTAGAATTCAAAGCGACATTAAGGACAAATTTACATACAGGCAATAAAGACCCGCGTATGGAATTTGCAGTTATAAGAACATTGGCTGGTTTTTTAAATACTAAGGGTGGAACTTTAATTATTGGAATGTCTGATGAAAGTGAACCTGTTGGTGCCGAGATAGACGGTTTCCCCAACGAAGACAAAATGAATTTGCATCTTGTAAATTTAGTTAAAAGCCGTATAAGTCCCCAGGCGATGACTTTAATACATACCCATTTTGAGGATTATAAGGAAAAACGTATAATGATAATGGAATGTAGTAGATCTCCTGTAGCGGTTTTTGTAAAAGATGGCGAGATCGAACGGTTTTATCTCCGCACTGGTCCTTCCACAACCGAACTGAGCGCGAGCCAAACGCAGGATTATATAAAATTGAAATTTTCTTGATTATATTATAAGTAAAAGGAGAAAAAATCCTTCATTCTTGACAAATAATTTAAGGGAAAAGTCAAAGAGATGCTGAATTTCATAACGAAATAAGTAAAGAAAATTATATGGAATATGGCAATAAGTAGGAATTAGAGATAGGTAGGGAAGAGGGAAAGTGATATTACAAGATCTGATCACCAATATTGAATATGGTAGTTAGTTATTATATACTAAAAACACATCAATTTTACAGACGTATTGAACCCAAACAAATATTTGACTTTTTTAATTTATTTTATATGCCAAACAATCTAATTTTAGCAAAATAAAATATTCTATCCTACCTTTATTTGATTTACACTCTAATATTGTTAGAGCGAATAGAAATAAAAAAATACTTGATAATATGGGTTTTTAAAATTTAAATATAAAGAATCAAATATAAATTATTAATATCAAAGGTCAGACTTAATAATTTTTTATATAAATATTGTTTTTAGGGGGATATTTGTAAAATATTAAATTCTAAATCTTCAGATTCATTGGAATTTATTAAAAATAAAGCTATAAAGTTACTTGATTATCTTACTGAACTAGAGCGTCTTCAATTAAAAATTGTTCGAGATCTTAAAGATTACCAAAGTGTTCTTTGGTTGAGCGAAATTCCTGATGATTCAGAATATTGTTTTACCCGGGCGTGGGGAAAAAGCGAAGATTTCGATGAAGATGTTTGGATTTATATTAAAAAATATAATGAACCTGTTTTAGATGGAATTCCTAAAATATGTGAGAAATGGATTGATAGATTAACTTTACAAAATACTAAAGACATTCCTGAGCTACTTTCAAGCATTATCATTCAAGAAAAAGTAAAAAACCCTGATGCAGAACCAGAAAATCCACAAATAGATAAGTTTATTACAATAAATAAAACTATTTTTTTAATTGACTATCCTGAAGTTTCTGAGGAATGGGAAAAATTTATTGAATCAAAATGGTTTCCCTGGGTAGGTTTATATCAAAAATGGCAATCTGTGCAAAGAGTCTATGCTAAACTTTTTTCAATTTACCAAGAACAACAAAAACTTGGAGAACAATATGAACTTGTTCTCGGCCTTGGTTTTTTATCTTGGTGTTCCCCTTCTGATCATATTGCCAGACGTCATCTTATTACCGCTAAAGCATTATTAACTTTTGAAGCTAAATTAGGCAAGTTTATTGTAATACCTGCTACGGATGGTGCTGAATTGACTGTTGAACTTGATATGCTCGATGTCGAAGATCAACCCCGTAATTTGAAACAAACTGTCATGGAAGAATTACTTACTGCTAAAGACAATCCTTGGGATCATTCTTCTATAGATCCTGTACTCGAAGTTATTGCTAATTCTCTTGCAGATAAAGGGCAAGGTGAATATTATAATACTCTAAAAAATCAAAAGAGCGCAGAAGAAAAGCCTATCGTAGAGTTTGCTCCTGCATTAATACTCCGAAAACGGTCGATTAGAGGATTAGAACAAACGCTTAAAAAAATAAGGGAACAAATAGAATCAGGTGGTGAATTTCCAACAGAATTTTCTAATCTTTGCGAGGGCAATATAGATATTGAAAACGGCACAGGTGGATATGAATATGACGGGGTAAAAGTAGACCAAAATATTTATTTCCCTAAACCATTTAACAAAGAACAACGTGAAATTATATATAAACTACAATCTAACAAAGGGGTTCTTGTTCAGGGGCCGCCTGGAACTGGAAAATCTCATACTATAGCAAATCTTATTTGTCATTTTCTCGCCATAGGAAAACGGATATTAGTCACCGCTAAAACACCGCGTGCTTTAAAAGTACTATACTCACAAATGCCAGAGCAAATACGGCCATTATGCATTAGTTTATTGGGGAACGGGTTAGAAGAGAAAGAATCATTAGAATTAAGTGTTAATAGCATCCTTAATAAACAAAATATATGGAATAATAGTTCAGTGCTAGCTAATATTAATAAATTAGAAGACAAAATACAATATCTTAAATCTAAAAAGGAAGAGACAAATTATAGGATACGTTCAATACGTGAATCTGAAACTATAGAACAAAGTATTATTAATGGAAAATATCACGGTACGTCTGCAAAGATTGCCCGGCGCTTGAAAGAAGAATCTGAGAAGTTTAAGTGGTTTGTAGATAAAATTAGTTTTGAGCAAGAGGTTCCATTATCTCAAAACGAAATAGAAATATTGCTAGAAGATTTAAGTCTTCTTAAGCCTGAAATAGAAGCAGAAAGTCAATTACTTCTTCCTGATCCCGAAAAAGATTTAATTTCTCAGAATGAATTTACAGATATGATAAACCAATATAATAAAGCCGAAAGTAATTTTTTACCTACGCAGGATTTGATTAATTCTTACGAAGGACAAATTTTAATAAAAAAATCTCCCAATGATATTGCTAAGATAATAGACTCTATTTCAAAATTAATTGAATCAGTTAATAACATTGAAAAAAGACAAATACTCTGGACTAAACAAGCTATATTTGACGTATTAACAAGCAATGATGCCATATGGAAGGATTTATTAAGTGCTCTATCCGAAAAAATGAATGGGTTAAAAGAGCGTGCTAAAAAGATACATGCTTTTGAGATAATCATTCCTAGTGCTCTTAATCGAAAAAAAGTGTTTCAAGATGCTGTAGTTATTAAGAAACATTTTGATGAAGGTGGAAAAAATAAATGGTGGAGTTTAAAAAGTAAAGAAATTCGCAATTGTAGGTATATTACTAAAGATGTTTATATTAACTTACACCCATGCAATTCCTGTGAAAAATTAGGACTACTAATTGAATTTCTTACAGTAGAAAACGCAGTAGAGTATTGTTGGGATCTATGGAAAGATAAATTAAAAAGGAGTTCTGAACCAATATTTCTACAAGTGTCAAAATTAGAGGAAATGCAAAATACCTTGATTGATATTGTTTCACTTGGCGAATCCCTAAAAGTTTCAAAAGAAGCTTTAAATTGTTCTCAGGAGCTTGCAAGTAATTTTGTATGGCATGATTTAGATGAAGTTGTTAAATTACAAACTACTTGCCAGGCTGTTATTTTGAGTAATAATTTCGATATAGTAAAATTAAAATTGCAGCAATATGTCCAAAAAATTGAATTGATTGCTAATTTACCAAATGTACACTCTATAATAAAAGAAACCCTAACAATTATTCAGGAAAAAAAAATTA
>JAHIPN010000148.1 GCA_018894595.1 bacterium | reverse complement strand
CTGAATTATCTGGGCTTTTTGCTCTAAATTGGGATTGATGCTCATCGCCCCATCAGTCATAGTAAGCAAACGATCATAACCTTTAATCTGCAGGGTATAAACATGACTGAGCATCCTATCAGTCCGCAAACCAATCTCTTTGTCTAAAATTGCCTTTAATATCCTTGCTGTCCCTATCATCCCTTTCATCAATATAGAAGCCTTTTTGTTTCGGACTAATCCTACAGCACACCGGGTTGCCTCTGTTTTATCAGTCTTGTCAATTATTTCATAATTGGCAGGGTCAATACCCATCTCGTTAGCTATCTGAATAATTTCTTTTTTGTCGCCAACTAAAATTGAATCAGCAAGTCCTTCCTTTCGGGCAGCCTCGACTGCCTTCAACACATCTTCTGCGCCAGCAGAAGCTACTGCCATTTTTTTTGGACCATAATCCTTAGCTTTGTTTAAAACTTCATCAAAAGTTCTTAGCATTTTTTTCTTATCACCTCTTTATTAAAAAAATAATTGATCGATTAACTAATTGACTAATTCTTAATTTTTCATTTTCTTCTTGATCACATTACCCAATCTTTTAATGCCCTCTTCTATATCTTCCTCGCTCGGATAACAAAAAGAAAGCCGCATAGTATTTTGGCCTTTTCCATCAGCAAAGAATGGAGCGCCGGGTACAAAAGCCACATTTTTTTCAATTGCTTCTTTAAACATTTCCCCGGTATCTATATACTCAGGCAAAGTAGCAACTACAAAAAATCCACCTTGCGGTTTAGTCCAGGTAACCTCTTGTGGAAAATATTTATCTAAAGCATTTAGCATTACATCTCTCTTTTTCTTATAAATTTGAATATTAGATTTGATATTCTCTTCTAATTTACCTAATTTACAATACTCATAAGCAATTAATTGATTTAAGATACTGGTACATAAATCGGTTGCCTGTTTCAGTATAGCCATCTTCCTTATTATTTCTTCATTGCCTAATATCCAAGCCAGTCGCAAGCCGGGACATAATATCTTAGAAAAAGTACCTAAGCTAATAACAGAACCATTTTTTTCCAAAGAATATATAGAGGGAATCGATTCTCCTTCGAATCTAAGTTTTTCATAAGGATTATCTTCTACAATAAATACATTAAATTTTTGAGCAATTTCGATTATTTTCTTTCGTCGAGCCAGGGACATGGTTACTCCTGCAGGATTTTGAAAATTGGAAATAGTATATATGAATTTAACTTTTTTACCTTCGTTTTTAAGCTGGATAAGTTTTTCCTCTAATGTATCCATCTGCATACCTTCGTCATCCATAGGTATACCTACTAATTCTCCTCCATAACTATGAAAAGCGTTTAAAGCAGCCAAATAACTGGGCAATTCTACAATCGCTATATCTCCGGGACTTAAAAAAACTTTACCTATTAAATCTAATCCTTGTTGTGAGCCAGAACTAATAATTATATTTTCTAGCTCCCCATTATTGCCATCTTTTGCCAAATTATCTAAGATGCATTTTCTTAATTCAGGTAATCCTTCGGTGCTGCTATACTGTAAGGCTCGAGCACTATTTTTGGTTAATACATCCTGGGTTATTTCCTTTATCTCTTTTACTGGGAAAGTTGCGGGATCCGGCATTCCTCCCGCTAAAGATATCACTTCCGGATTTTGAACTAATTTCAAAATCTCCCGAATAGCCGAAGCTTCCATTTTTGAAGCTAAGACAGAGTAAAATTCCTCAGTATTTATAGACATTTTCCACACTCCTTTATAATTTATAATTTATTAATATATATATAGCTTGCTAACTATATTATTAAGCAATTTCTGTGCCAATTTATTGAGCAATCCTAATAAAACAAAAAATAGCTTCTACTGGTTAATAAAAGCTATTTTCCAAATAACTAAAATATTTTGTTTTTTATCTTTTTCTGCATTTTTTTGCACATTATTGCACATTGTGCAGCATTTTGTCATGATTACATTATACGTGATGTACAGCATGAAACTAAATTCGTATCTCATTTAAGATTAGTTAGTTGGTTAATTAGTTGCCTGGTTAGCTAATTAGGGAAAAAGAAGAAAGAATGAAATAAGTATTATAATGTAGGGGCACGATGCATCGTGCCCTCAGAAAAATTAGTTAATAATATGAAGAGGGCACAATTCATTGTGCCCCTACAACCTAACGACTATTCACTAACAACTAGTTTAATTGGTGAATTTCCCTCTACTTGTACTCATACATCTTTTTAATATTATACTTTTTAATTTTATAATAAAAACTTCTCGGGCTGACTCCCAACTTTTTTGCTGCCTTTAAACTATCACCATTGGCAGATTTTAAAGCATTTATTAGGGCTATCCTTTCCGTATCATCTTTTATCTTTTTCAAATTATCTTCATCCAAATTATAATCGATTAAACTATCTGATTCAGGATTGATAGTTGGCTTTTCTTCGATTACTTCAACTTTATTTAATTCAACTAAAGAAGGAATATGTTTGGGTAAAATTATTTCTTCACTTAATTTCATATTTATTACTGCTCTTTCGATTACATTTTCTAATTCCCTTACATTACCCAGCCAGGAATAATTCGATAGTACATTTAATGCTTCCGGTAAAATCCCATTTATATTTCTTCCAAAGTCTTGATTAAATTTTCTTATTAAATTATTAACCAAGAGAGGCATATCTTCTTTCCGTTCCCTCAAAGGAGGGATATAAATAGGAATAACATATAATCG
>JAHIPN010000011.1 GCA_018894595.1 bacterium | reverse complement strand
ACGGGTAAGCCATATATTGTGGTTAAATCCTGCAACCTGCCAGTTCACTTCTTTCATATCCAATCCCAAACTTTTTGCCACGATTTCAACGCCATAATGCCCATGGCAAAAACCTATAACCTTAATGTCAGAATATCTGGATATCAAGGTTGTACCTTCAAACACTGGATTAGCTGTCTGAAGTAGCCAAGCGTTAGGACATATCTCTTCCATACTATGAGCTACCTCTAAAAAATATTTTAGCTGATTGTAATTACTTAAGGTGTGGTAATCAGAAACCATGTTGAATTCTTGACTGTCTATGCCTCTTGCGTAACCATGCTTTTCTCCTGCTTTTCTACTGGTGTCCAGTTGCGCATGACCACCAACAAGAGCAGTGTTGATTACGAAATCTGCATCTTCAATTGAGCGTTTCATGTCTGTTGTTTTTTCAAACCTTAAATTAATTCCCAATAGAGCAGCGTATCTTTTCGCTAAATCGTATACTGAATTTAGACGCCTTTCATCGACGTCCATAAGTGAAACAGAGCTTCCAGACAGATCTTTTGTTTTGCAAAGATCTCCCACCAATTTTAAAGAAAAAATAGCACTTCCCGCTCCTATAATACTTAATTTTATACCTGACATAATGATTCCTCCAAGTAATCAATTTTTTCTATAGACACAGAGAACCTGCCTTTATTTATTATTTATTATATACTACAAATATCGCTCATTAATATAATCTATATAATCTCTATGTGTATTCCGATAATTCTTTGTTAACTTAATAATCAAATCCTGATAACTCATAGCATGAAAATATACGTCATCTGCTTTAGTTATTTTAGTAAATTCCTCTATTTCCTTATGGTGTTTCGCACTTTCTGGTCCAATCGTATCATACCAAAGATAAAGAAGTCGGAATTTATTCTTACCAAACTTTTCTTTCAACCCTAAAATGTGTTTTACTAATTGAGCGAGGTGCAAATAGGTAAATCTATTATCATCGGGACTTATTTTTTTTGCCAACTTTAATAAATTTGGTATATCATCCCATACTTTATTTAACTCAATATATTTGGGAGAAATCCCGGAATGTGTTCCCGGAGAATATGCCTCTGAAAATTTACATTCTATGGCAAAAACCTCAAATCTTGATTCCGGAGAGTTTTTAATAACAACATCAATATTCGGACTACGTGGAAATTTCCCACTTATCGGATATTTAATCTCAAAATTGATACCCGGAGAGGAAGTATTATCTGTGCTACAAAATCTAAATGCAGCAGCTATAGCAGAAACTTGGTTTATCTTTTTCCAGTATTGGAAAATATTCACACCCAATGCAGATGAAGAGTGAACTGCTTGCATTTTGCAGGGATTTCCAGTTAATTCTCCTCCATCAGCTCCTTTAAAATTTTTTACGGTTTCTGGCAATAACGGTTCAAATAGATTATCATCTAATTTTTGAGTATAGGCTTTGCGGCCACGGTTACCCTTACTCCCGATAAGCGTTATATTATTGCGATACGCCCATTGGATTTGCTTGGATAGAATATACTCAAATGCATTCATAATTATCCTCCCTTGCTCCCACTTATATTGCCAATAGACCGTCCCATGTCATTTTCTCTTAATAAAAATTATATGAACTTTGTTTATTATTTTATCGTAGTCCAATTAATCCCTTTTTCTTTCCTTAATTTCTCAGCTTTCAGATATGACCACCAAAGAATATCAAATATTCTTATCTTACTTAAATGTTGAATATTATTTTCCAATAATTTATCAAAGATATAATTTAGGTTTTCCCGATTAGATTCTATTTTCAGATTATTATAAAAATCAATAAATATTTTGTCGGCTCGTTTCTCCGTCCATACATTATCAATTTTTTCACGATATTTCTTTTGAAGAGGAGTATCAATCATGGGAATAATTTCTGGGTAAAACGTATGCAGAATTTTGGTAGTAGTAGACAAACCAATACCATTAATCTTTAACAACTTCTGAATAACAAATTCATTTAGTTCTTTAATCTGTTCATTTCTATCTTTCTCATCCAAGCTTAAAAATTGCTCAAGGTTATATTCAAATATATTTACACTCTTTGTTCCTTCAGTTATTGTTTTACATTCTAAAAGTACTTCTTTCTTGATACGTGCGCCGATTTTATTTACATCTTCGATTTTCCTATCTCTATGTTCTAGAAGTAGGTCGTATTTAGAATAAAAATCATTTTGATAGCAGTAGCATTCGATTAAGGCGATGGGATCAGGAATTTCAAATGGTATTTTCGAGAATAAAAAAAATTTCATTTTAATACCTTATATATATTTTTGTTAATTTTGTTATAATTATTTAGTGCTTTCCAAGTTTTATGTTTTAATTTATCGGTTTTCGCCATGATAAAAAAGACAATTCTATTATCCGTTAAATATATAAGATTTTTAGTATTCGTACAATTGCATATTTTTTCTCCTACCTGGGCAAAAAAACGCTTTCTTTTCACTCTTGGTATATGCTGATAAACTATAATTAATGAATTAGAATCCATTCGGGCATATATAATGCTTAACTCTTTATACTTTATATATTTATGGCCAGTTCCACTCCGCATACTCTTAACCTCAAATCCGTTGTCCGGGTCGATTAATATTACTGATTCATTAAGAATTGAAGAATGAATACTATCGAAATATTGCTCCCTCTCTGCATGTAAAAAATATTCATCATCTTTATAGGGACGATATTCTATTTGTTCATATTTTGACATAAATGAGCGAAGATTTTTTACCCTCCTCTCTGATTTTTTTATGCAGTCCTTTAGAAAATCGTCTAATTCTTTTCGCCTACTTCCATCATAATTGGTTAACGCACCATCACCAGAACCATCATCTTCTGTGAGCATTGGAATAAAAGTAAAACATTTTAAATTTTCTATTTTTTCAATCAAGCTAAGGACCAAGTCATACTTAAAAAAATCATTTATATCACCAAAATACTGGTTTTTCATTTCTTTTATTTCCTCAATTTTAATTACATATGTAATCTTCCGGGGGTCAAATCTTTATTATTGACAAAATAATTTAATGAACTGTAAAGAATAAAGACCCTATTTTCTCCCCTTAATGTTTCCTATACAGCTCCAGTGAAGGTTTGATAATCTTCTTGACAATAGTTTCGCTGTTAGTAATTTCAAATAAACAATTTTTTATTAATTCACCTTGAATTTTTATATATGTACTCTCATAATTAATTTTTTTAATATTTTTAAAAACTTTATAGTCATTAACTTCAAAATGCGCCATCATCTGTTCAAATTTACTGGGAAATTCAGTCTCAGATTTCTTTTCAATATCATATAATGCTCCTGAATAAACTGTCGGTTCTGTGATATTTTTATCATAGAGCACAATTCTTAAATATAAAATTTTTAAATCTTTATCTATTTTAGTAATTGTTCCTCCGCCTTTCAATGCTGTTTTTTCTTCCGGGATAAAAAATGCCGAAAACTTCTTTAACAACCACCATGATCTAACACTATTTGCCTCTAAACCCCTTGAACTTATTGAACTAATTCCATAGCCACCTGGTCTTCCAATAATAAACTTCTCTTCCTCCTCATTTAAGATGCCTTCTATTTCTTTAATCAAATATGATGACTCGAGATATAATTTTTCTATAAAATCAAAAGCCAAATTAGTTTGTTCGACAATTTCACCTTTATTATTCATTGGTCACATCCTCCTTAAAAAATATAGGACTTTTAATTTTCTTTAACTTCTCTAATTTTGATAGAGATTTAAATATCAATTTGGTACTACAAAAAAAGACAGTCTTTCCAACCGGTTTCAATCTTTTGGTCAGGTAAAGACTTTCGACGAATCCAATAAAATCACCTCGGAGTTTAGCAGTCTTGGCATCGAAAAAGATAGACCTATAGTCTTTTAGTAAGGGGCCATTATAAGTAATACTTTGAAAACTTCTGAGATGCTTCTTATCAAGGAGATTGTATAAATCCAGAGAAAAATCTCGTTCTGACCCTTTAATATTTGGATTATTACTTAAAATATTATCAAGAAATAAAGAAACTAATTGCCAATTAGTCCATTTAAAATAGGAACGAAATTTTTGGGGGATTACTTTAAATTTATATTGCTTAAAATAATAATCTGCGGTAATGGCAATTAATTTAAACTCTTTATTATAATTTTTTGCATCCAACTTTCCATTTCTTATTTCTCGTAAAAGCTGATGCTCGTCCTTTTTAGTTCCTTCAGAAAATCCTGAAAAATATTTAGCTTCTATCAGCAAATAATAATTACCTACTATTATTACTAAATCTGGTTCAGTTCCATCTTCAAATACAGGCCAAAATCTAAATTCTGCTTCCTCTGCTTCTTGGTCAGAAATATTAAATCCTAATTTATTCAAATAGTTTTTAAGAAAAACACCTCTGGATGAATATTTGAAAAAAGAAAAAACATTAGAAGTTAAGATATCTTCCATTCTTTCCACTCTGGAAGAAAGTTTCCCGTGCAATTCGGCTAGGTACATTTGCTCACCTCTAGTGGCATAGGACATGAAGAATGAATACTATAAAAATAGGATGTATCGTT
>JAHIPN010000147.1 GCA_018894595.1 bacterium | reverse complement strand
TCTATAGTTTCAAAAGGCATTCCCCATATTCTTATATCTTTAAATTCAAAAGGAGTGCTTAAATCACTTAAAATAGTAGTATCTCCGCCAAAATACATACCACCCTTATATGAATTGAAATCATGATTACCCGGGATTATAACAATTTTAAATCCATTGCTTGAAAACATACTTCGTATCTTAGTCCTTAGATTCTCAGCATTAGTGTCTTTATCAAAGAGGTCTCCGCTTATTACAAAAATATCAACTTTCTTCTTCTTCCCCATTTCAATTAACTTTTGAAGAGTTTTCCATCTATCGTTTTCATATTCCCTTAAATGTATGTCTGCAGTATGAAGTATTTTCATTTTATTTTTTACCTCAGCCTCCCCTGAAAATTTTTTAATCTTTTTTACTTTACACGATAATAAAATCTTCATTAATTAAAATTACTCTATCTATTATTCCCTTGACAAGCAAAATGTTAATACCTCTATTCTTATCTTCTTATTTGCGGCTATTGCTAATGTTCACTTGAATTAAGAGCATTTAATCTGAGAGCTCCGAGATCTTTGCTTCAATCTTACTTATTTTTTCCCCTTGCAATGAATCTTCTATATCATCATTTCGAAGAAAATATAATGCTTCTTGATATTGGTCTATGGCTTTCTTCTTTTTTCCTTTAAACTCTGCTTTACGAGCTGCTTCGAGATACTCATTTAGTTGTTTTTCGTGTGAAAAATGTCGAATACGATCCTCCAGTTGATCCAGCTTTGCCTTGTCATTAAGTTCTTTTTTACCTTCTCGTATTTTAAGTAGCGCTTTGTTAGCCTCATTAATACTCGTACGGGGAGTTGTTGCAATTTCCGCCCTAGCCAAGGCTTTTTCGACTTCTGCTGTAATACCCTCTAAAACAATTTGATCACGGTTAGTAGTATATTCTGACAAAAACTGTGATGGAGAAGGACTAATCGTTGGTATCCCTTTATGCTCGTACTCTAGTAAAGCCTGTGCGTGTTCCCTAAGAAGATCGTAGCGAGATAACTGTGTACTCATATTTTTAGATTCATTAACTAATTTTATACAATCATTAATAATTCGTCCCCGTTGCTGGATGTCCATCACAACAATTGATTCACAGGATTTACAGAGACCATCTTCGCTTACCGAAAGAAAAAAACCCTTTCGCCCACACATTTTACACTGTGCCATTTCTTATTCCTCCCTATTAAAGATTTTTATTAACCGTTGATTAAAATAAGGACATATCCTATGGTTTAGTTTCCCTAAAGCCTCAACCATCTGGTTAAGAAACTCCTCGGATCCTATGGGTTTTCCGCTAAAATTTACCGAAATATTGAGCTGGTACACCTGTCCCTATTTATTTAATCTAAAGGCAAAAATAATAATTGTCTAAGAAAATGGGATGTGTCACAATTTATTCTAATTTATTTTAAACGACTCATTTCTTTTAGGGTATAACGCCAGTTGACCGATTTATTATCCATAAATTTTTTTAACCATCTCAGGGTTAATTATCAGCAAATATATTTTTTTACGATAAAATTTATTTTGAGTATCTTTTTCTCTAATTCTTTTACCAATTGCACGTATTTTGTTTTTTCTTCCTCAAATGGTGATGAAAAGGAATCAATAACTATCACTAAAGAATAATCACTGTAATCCTTTTTTGATTTCTTTTCACAAACGTCCATTATTATTGAAAACATATCCTTTAGGTCACTACCAGAATTATAATCCCGAATAAAGAGCTCCCCATAGCCCCTTTCAACAGTTAATTTTGCGTCATTTGCAGCCTTGAGGCCATCATGTGGTGCTGTAAGTTCCAAATGTTCAAATATTTTTCCATTTTCATCTTTTACAATTGCATCATATCCTTGATTACCGAGTTTTGGAAGAATTTTATAATTATTGGGAAAATTTTCAAACAAAATAAACTTAGCGGAATTATCTCATCAAGAAATACTTTATAGAGCCCTTCCTTAAGAATTCCCCTATGTCGTTCTTGTTTGCAATTATTTATTTTAGATTTTACAGTAGCAACAAATTGCCTTAATTCATTAGGAGTTCTCTCTGTTTCAATATCTTTTTTTGTAATCATTTTATTCCTGGATAACATTTATTAAAATAGTGACATCCTATTTTTTTTATAGTTTAATTTTTCTTTTCACGAGGTCTTCCTTTAGGACGTCTATCTATAATAATACCTAAAGTTTCAACCATCCGGTTAAGAAACTCCTCAGATCCTATAGGTTTTCCTCTAAAAGTTACCGAATTATTTACCTGGCAGACCTTCCTTATTATTAATTTGCACATAATCATCTAATTGTAGTTGAAATTCTTCAGCCCATTGAATAAATGGAAGAAATTCTTCTCTCTTTATAGGTAATAATCCTGATTCTTTTCCTTCAGGATGAGCGATTGAATTGCGTATTTTTTCTGCTGTATTTGAAAATTTGCTATTAATGTTTGGACATTTTTTAATAATTACTGGATTTTTTCTCAGCATTTTAAATTTATCAATAAATGTTGTGCATTCAATAAGCTTGGAATCGAACACTTTATTTTCTTCATTTGACGATAAGAAGCGGTATTCATATATTTTTTTAGCATAATTTAATCTTTCTGGGGTTAATTTTTCCAAAAATGAAGTAGGATCAGATTTAGATATTTCTAACAACATTCTTTCTAAATCCATTAACAAAGCAAATAAACAAAGACGAAAGGGAAGTTTATGAAAATGGCCATAATGTAAATATCCTATAAATCGATTTCCTTTTAATACAAGAAATATAAAATCATTGCTTCTACAAACTATATGAATGGCTTCTAATAATGGTGTATCAGAAGATATGAGAATATCCTCGCTGATAGGGTCCATGCATTCATAAAGTGTTTTAGATGATTCCAGCATATCAAATCCAATCCATCCAATTATTTTCTGATTGCTCTTAACTAATCCAATCTGTTCCATGGGATCAAGTCCTTTTTCATCACATAAATCCATCGACCATTCTTCCCAAATACTCTCAACACTTTGAGAATTATCAAATTCTCCAATAAATGGCTCACAAATATCATCTACCCTAATTAATTCACTTAATACTTTGAATGTCGACATTTGATCCTCCTGATTTTATATTTTAGTTCTTAATCATATCATTGTATGGGGGGCTAACGCTTAGGATAACCAGCTTGAAAAAGCGCCAGCTTTTTCAAATCCGAGTTCATCCTATTGTTGGGTAAAAAATGAATTATCTGATAATAAAACACTTTTAAGTTATAAACCCCCTATATATTTTTATACAGCTCTTTTTTATCCGAAAAGAGCTTTGGCAAAGAGCTTTGGGGTCAGGTCTTGAAATGACACATTTTTTTAATAACAATCAAGTATTGATGGAAAATGTGTCATTTCAAGACCTGACCCTCTTTGCACCTCTAAGGGCTTTGGCAAAAAACATTGCCCGAAATAATTATAAAGTAACCCTGTATTGTGCAGGAAAAGATTTACAAATCAATTTACAAGACGCCAGGGCAATTGGTTTTGCCTCACCGGTCTATGCTGGTCTTATTAGGCCACCACTTGAGGACTTTATTCAGCAGAACGAATTTTCAGGAATAAAATGCTTTGTGGCACTTACCGGTTCGACTAAAGAAACCATTGAGGTGGATACTGCCAAAGCTGCTAAATTAATTGAGGAAAAGGATGGGAAGATAATTGGAAGAGAAAAGTTTATAACTTCTGATAAAGAGAACGAACTGCAAGAAAAAATAGACTTATTTAGCAAAGAACTGATAGGGAAATTATAATATCTCAGGGCATGGTAAAAAATGATTTTTAATCAATCAATAATTTTTTAGGGCGATGAGGATAATAAAGTAATAAAAAATATAAATAAAGGTTTTTTAGCTAATTTAATAACTTTTTCCAGGATTGCTTTTATCCCCTTTTTAATTATGGGTGAGCTGCAGGGAAAATATTTTCAGTCTCTGATGATAATATTGTTAATCAGCATGTCGGATATAGTTGACGGCATGGTAGCAAAACAAGCAGAGAGCAGCTGTAAGGGAGGGGATATTTTTGATATTGCAGCTGATTTTATGGTAGTCTTGTCAGTATTTGTGCTTTGGTATTTTAAACAAATGGTGTCTGTATATATTATATTATTAATTTTACTTTCTTTTATTTCCTTTGTATATATTTCTTTCTTAAAGAAGAGGATAGTTAAAAATAAAATAGGAAAGTACGTAGGTGCGGTTTGTTTTTCAGGAATTACGGTTATTACTTTTACCAGATTATATCTTAAAGAAATTTATATTAGTGTGCAAAATCTGACCTTAATATTCATCTCTATTTATCTAATAATATCTATTATTGAAAATGTATGGAGCATTACAAAAGATAATTTTTTACAAGAGAAAAAAGATGTAGGAAAAAGATAAAACTGCTGAGCAGGAACAACGATCATTTAATATAAATAAGGGAGAGACAAAGAGAAAGTATTAGTAATTTATAATTCTGTCCATCAAGATAAATATATATTCTTGAAGTGTGACAAAGAACCATCCCCTGACACAAGTTAAAGCTAAAAGGAAGGCCTAAGAAGAAAGTTGATAAATAAATAGGTGTCTGTCCCTATTATAATCTCTATTATAATCTATTATAATCCTATTATAATCGAAAAAGGGGTCCTCATCGATACAAGAAGGACCCCCGGACTTACCCATATATAAAGCTATTATTTGTAGAATTAATAAAATTAGTTTATGATAATCTAAGGATCTATAAAGATATGCCAAAAGGAAAATTAGTAGTTACTTTCGAAACTTCACCTAGAGTCGTGCATAAACGAAGTAGTTCGGTTATTTTAAGTTGTGCGAAAGGCAGAGCGTAATGGAGATAAAAGAAGGAGGAAAAATTATGAAACAAGTAAAGAAAGAGTATGATATTGATTTAACTAACCTTAATTCATCTTATAAGATTGCTTTTTGGCTTGGTGGATTAAGTAGCATGATTTTAATTGTTTATTCCTTAGCTCAAATGTTGGTTATGGTGTTTATTGGCACCCCACCTGAAACAATTACAGAATGCTTTACTATGCTAAATGAAAATAAATTTTATGGACTCTTACGTCTCGATATATTAACTGTATTCATAATACCTCTTTACTACTTACTATTCTATAGCATTTATACAGCACTTAAAAAAACGAGTTATGAAATGGTTGCTATTTCTACAATACTTGTTTTTGCTGGTGTAACTCTTTTTCTTGCGACACCTTCAGTATTTTCTTACCTTCATCTTAGCGATAAATATGCAATGGCGACAACAGAAATTCAGAAAAATCAACTACTATCTGCTGGTGAAGCGATACTTGCTTCAGATATGTGGCACGGAACAGGTGCAAAAATAGGAGGTATTCTATTACAAGCTGGTGCTTTAGTGATTTCATTTGTGATGTTGAAACAAAATATCTTTAATAAGCTAACTGCATATACTGGAATAATTACCCACGGACTAGATTTGGCACATATTTTAATTGGTTTTTTTCTACCAGTAGGTGGAGTAATTCTTATGGCTATTGCGGGTCCACTATATTTACTTTGGTTTCCATTAGTTGGAATCCGATTGTTTAGACTAAGTAAGTATTGTCAAAGAATTGAAAGTTAAAGGTGAAAACGCTCTGCCCATCGCACAACAATGCGTAGCCGGCTGCGGCGCAGTAGCGCCTTCGCCCAAATTGCCTTCGCTTTCGCTTCGGCAACTTCGGCTATTCGAGGACCGTTATATGAAATTACAGGCAGGCGAAAAGAAGAATAAAATATAATCTTTCCAATTTTAATTTCCCTTATAATCTATCATCCGGACATATTCTCATCAATTTTGCTCTACTCCAGCCACCCTAATTAACCCACCTCAACCACTCCGACTAATAATCTACTTCTACCACGACCGCCCGCCAGGAGCTTTTTTAGCCCGGTTAAAAATATAAAGGCGGGCTAAATTAGATACTTTTTATCGTAGGGCTAAACCTCTCTTCCCGGTAATCGCATGGCTCCCCTCCCTTCCCCCCCTTGTTCCTGAACATTGTTCTTCTACGTTTTAACATTTTTTACCTGCTGCATGCATACGTGCCAGGTAGAGCAGGATAAAAAAAACTAAAACTATCCGGAGAGTTTACATGTGCGACATCGATGGCGTTTATAGAAGACTCAGCACCGCAAAAAAATGCAGGCAAGCAATTAAGCACGAGATTTTTTGCGGCACTGGCTTCTACAAACGCCAGGAGAAGAAAATCCAAAGAAAAGAAAAATAATATCTTTCCCTGGCGATAGGTGAAAACTACATAAATAAAATGTTTCTTTTCTTTTAACTTTTTATTTATGGATGTTTTTACTTATCGCTAACCATTAAGAATCTAAAAGATATTAGCCACCGAAAAAGAAGGTAAAAAGTTCCAGCAATTATTCTTTCATTTACTTTTTATCTTGTTTTTACGGGGATAAGACTAATTCACCGTTCGTTAACCGCTACACATTCTGTATCAGAATAAAGATATATAAGAGGGGGGTGATTTTCCCTTCTTATATATCTTTTAAGCCTTCGTCTTCTCTTTAGCATTACACGATAAAAATAATTTCAAATTTTGTTCCTAAATTTTAATTATTTTTTGAGTGTTATGCTTCTCTTTTCGCTTTCCTATTTCTGGTATTGCTTTTTGTAAAAGAG
>JAHIPN010000146.1 GCA_018894595.1 bacterium | reverse complement strand
CAATCTTTTTTAGTTTAAAAAATAGAGGAGTCAATAATATGGGAGAAAGATGACCTAAAATAATAATTAACATAATTGCAAAAACCGAAACTATTAGATACCAAATGGTGGGGAATGCTCTTATCGCCCAATAAATTCCTTCTACTATAGGTATAGCAAATCCCATATTTAAGATATAGCTTTTTAAATGATCTTTAAACCAATTCACAACTGTTTGGGTACAAAAATGATATTTATGTTCAAAGATATAGGAGGTATAAAACTCTAAAGGTAATGAAATTAAATCATAAGCAGTTAGAACAAAGAAAATATATATGGCAATAACCTGCCATTCATTATTAGTAAATTGTAATATTCTTCCTTTAATTATTAATGATAAGTCGCTAAATATTAATATTAAAAAATAGGTTAAAAAAACAGCTGATCCCACTAATTTAAAGATAATTTTTTTCTTCTGATATTCTTTTGCCTGTCTCTGTTTCTCTTGATCGATAATCTGGTCAAATTTTTCCATTACTTATCACCTTAAATATAATTTGATTTTCTAAATTAATAGTAAATTTTTCTCTTTATATTTTATTTATCTATTAATATAATGACAGGTGAGGTGGCACTCAATATTACTTGAGTGCCACCCTGTCCTACTGGTTTTAGGGTGTTATTCTTAACTTTTAAAAAGAACTTCTTCCTTGGTGAAAAGACGAGTAGCCCCTACCAGGGCTATTCCAGCAATAATCATATTTGCGCTGAAAGTTGTGATAATATGACTCCAATAAATCTTACCTATCAATATTTCTTTGAAAGCAAAACTGCTGTTTAAGACAGGGATTAAAAACATTTTGCCTTCTAATTCTATTCCCTGGCTTATAGAAACTATTCCCAAAAAAATAGTCAACATATAGATGGGGGTAATATAACTTGAAGCTTCTTTAATATTCCGCGCAAATATCCCCACCATTATTAAAACTGCACTGACTAAAACTACTAAAGGAAGTAAAACTAAAAATATTAAACAAATGGTATGAAAAGAAATTCCAAACTTCACTCCTTCTATGCCGCCCATAATAGTAGTCCCGGATAAAAAAGCAAGGGTAAGCCCAGTCAAACCTAAAATCATACTGGTTAAAGAAATAACCATCACTGCAAAACACTTACCCAATACAATCTCCAACCGACTTATCTGGCTTACCAATAAAGTAGCAATGGTTCCTCTTTCTTTCTCTCCGGCAGTAATATCCACGGCTGTATGCATAGCCCCTGCAAAAATGAGTATTATAATCAAATAAGGTAGTAAAACTCCCAGAAATGAACCAGACATTTTCTCGGGGGTAGCTACATTTTCTGACTGAAGAATCAAAGGATGAATAAATTCCTCTTTTAAATCCAGCTGAGAAATCCTTTGCAAAATTATTTCACTTTTATATTCTTCAATTATTTGGTTAATTCTTTTCTGAGCTATACTCGACTTAGCCTCGGTCGCATCATATTTTAAGATAAGCTGGCCGCTCTCTCCGCTTTTTATCTTATATTCAAAATCCTGAGGGATGATTAGAATTGCCTGAACTTCCCCTTTCTGCAGGTTGCTTTGAGAATCGCCTATTGCAGAAAGTACCTCTATCTTTTCATTATCTTGAAAATATTTAATTAATTGAGGAGCAAATTCTGCACCAGATATTATAATCTTAGAGACAGCTTCCTCTGATTTTATGTTTCCCATCTTGCCAAAATAACCAATTCCCATAAATAAGAGAGGATAAAAGATTAAAGGGATTATTACCATAGCAATTATGGTCCTTTTATCCCGAACAGTGCCTATTAATTCTTTGGTAAAAATAAGTTTGATATTTTTCCAGTTCATTTTTATTCTGAATCCTCCCCTTTAGCTATTAATTCAAAGAATATTTCTTCCAGATCTTCAGATGATGAATTCTTCTTTAATTCTTCTAACGTCCCTTGAGTAATTAAATTACCCTGATGAATAATCGCTATCACATCACACAGTCTTTCTGCTTCTCTCATTATATGAGTAGAATATATAATACATTTTCCTTGTTCTCTAAAACCCTTGACATATTCGGTTACTATACGAGCAGTAATTATATCTAAACCTACGGTCGGTTCATCTAATATCAATATGGGGGGGTCGTGAATAATACAGCGAGCGATGGAGAGTTTCTGTTTCATTCCCGTTGAAAGTTTATTCACTCTAACATCCTGAAAATCTTCCATATCTAAATTATGAAAGATCTCAGTCATTCTTTTTTCAATAATCCTATCTTCCATCCCGTTAATCCGACCAAAAAATTTTACAGTCTCTCGGGGAGTAAAGCGATCATATAATCCCGTTTCGCTGGATAAAAATCCTATCTGTTTTCGTACTTCTCTTGGCTCTTTCACCACATCAAATCCATTTACTTTTACTTTTCCTTTAGTGGGGAGTATCATAGTAGCTAAAATGCGTAAAGTAGTAGTTTTGCCCGCTCCATTAGGACCCAAGAGTCCAAATATCCGCCCTTTCTGGCAATTAAATTCTAAATTATTAACTGCTACTACTTTACCTCTTTTTTTATCATGGAATATCTTGGTCAATCCTTCTACCTGAATCATCTTAAACTTTAATCCTCTCTTTTGATCTGTGAGTTTTAAATTATAATTCGTCATTGCTCTGATTTATCGGAGCGTGGCAATCTCGAGCTGAGATTGCTTCGTCACTACGTTCCTCGCAATGACAGAACTGTTTCTGAATTCTGGATTCTATTTTCCCGATTAATCTATTTATAACATCTTTAAAGCATTTATAATTTCTTCCCTTACTTCTCTATCTTTTTCGCTCTTTAGAACTTTTTCTAAAGCAAATTTCGCTTTTTCTCCTCCAATTTTACCCAGAGCCCAGGCAGTATGCCCTCTTACCATCGAACTATCATCCTCTTGTAAGGTTCTAATCAAAGGAGCTACAGCCTTAGTATCGCCAATATTACCCAAAGCCAGAACAGCATTTCTTTTGATTGCTTCTCTTGGTCTCATGGCAATCTGATTATAAGCAAAATAATTTTGAAATTCCCCTTCACTAATTTGCAACAGCGGAATTAAGGGAATTCTTGAACCGATATACCCATATTCCGGATTACATTTTTTAGGTATTACTTTATGATTTTGAGGACAAACCTCCTGACAGGTAGTGCAGCCATACAATCTATCCTCCCATTTTTCCCGGAAAGCTAAAGGAACTTTCATCACTCTTTCCGAAATAAACTGGAGACATTTAGTCCTATCAATTACATAAGGGGAAACAATAGCCTTAGTCGGACATGAATTGATGCATATTGTGCAATCACCACAATCTTGCCGAAGGGATTCATCTGTTTCCAATTCTAATTCGGTTATAATTTCTCCTAAAACTACCCAGGAACCGAATCTTTCGGTAACAATTATCCCGTTTTTCCCATACCAGCCTACTCCGGCCCGCTGGGCAATCGGCTTTTCTGTTAAAGATATATAACAAGATTTATTTTTGGATTTATATTTAAAATCAGTCTCTTGATTTATAAAATCAACTATTTTTTTAAGTTTTAATTTTACATCATAATAAAAATTACCGATATCATATTTAGCAATTCGGCCGCAAAGCAGGTTTGTATCTTCAATATTATCATCTTCTTCTATCAAATAACACTGAGCAACACTAATTATAGATTTCGCTCTTTTTAAAATACTTTTCGGATTGCATCTTTTGCTAATTTTATTCAGATTTAAATTATTAGGTCTTTCTGAAATATTTTTAAAAGCATAGTAATCATTTTCAGGAATATAACCCTTTTCTACACTTTCGATAATGTGCTTTTCTGCTTCCGGGAAGCTTTCGGCATTAGTAATCCTGACGATATCTAAACCAATTTCTTCTCCTAACTCTTTTATCTGTGTAGCTAATGACATAAAAACCCCCATAGTGTGGGGTCAGGTCTTCACATTTGACATAACTTATAAAACTTTTTAAATTAGTTTATGTCAAATGTGAAGACCTGACCCCACTAATATACTATCTTTCTGGCTGCAATAGCTGCTCCTAAAGCGCCCACTATTTGAGGTTCGTCGGGGACATATACTTTAGCCTTCAGCCTCTTCTTTAGGGCTCTTACCATCCCGATATTTTTGGCTACTCCGCCGGTTAAAGTGATGATATTTTCCAATCTTAACCGATTAGCCATACTACAAATACGATTGGAAATAGCTTCATGCAGTCCTCTAATTATATTTTCTTTAGCCTGTCCCTCTGCAATTAAAGATATTACTTCTGATTCAGCAAAGACAGTGCACATACTGCTGATTTTTATCTTCCTTCTTGATTGTAGAGATTTTTCTCCTAATTCCTCAGCCTTTACTCCTAAGGCCTGAGCCATAACTTCTAAAAATCTACCCGTTCCTGCAGCACATTTATCGTTCATAATAAAATCAACTACCCGACCATTTTTATCGATACTTATTACTTTACTATCTTGCCCTCCGATATCAATAACTGTCCGTGTCTCAGGATTTAACCAGTTTGCTCCCAGGGCATGACAGGTAATTTCGGTGATAGACTTATCAGCAAAAGGAATATTTATCCTTCCATAACCAGTCGCAACTATGAATGATAGATTTTTAAAATCATCTCCAGATTTTTTTAGTGTCATTTCCAGGCAATCCCGGGTCAATTTATTTACATTAGCACCGGTTGGTATAATAGTAAAAGTTTTTATTTCCCCATCTTCGAGAATAAGTGTTTTAATAGTTAATGAACCTATATCCAATCCTGCTACAATCATTTTATCTTCCCTCTTCTAAGAAAATTTTCGTATATAAAATTTACGACAACATCTCTAAGAAAGCTTCAATCCTGGTTCGGGTCTGCCCTTTGGAATAATTACGAGAATCAGCACCATCACCATCTAATATTAACATAGGTATGCCTTTTTCTTGCAAAAAATCCTTAATAATATATGCTCCTCCACAACTTTGGCGACATCCCCTTTGAGAAAAATGAATTACTCCGCCTATCTTATATTCCCTCACCAAATTATATACCGTTTTTATTCTTCTCTCTATGGGACCTGCTCCAAAATTGGAAGTCATTTTTTTAGCTAAACTTTCCCATGGTCTTTGAGAATCTAAAGCTTGCCAATAGACATAACTTACCTCTTCAAAGGAAATTACCGCCTTATTTTCTTTAAGATTTTGTATTATCTCGTTTTTATAATAAGGCCTTACCTGGTGAAGCCACAGAATACGATGTTTCTCCTCCTCCAATACACCAATCTTCCGATTAACCTTCTCTTCTGTCTCTTGATACAAAGTACGATAAAACTGCAACCCTTTCTTCGCACCCAAAGAAGAAAAGAACATATATAGGATATAAGCCATAGCATCCCATCCTGATAGGGGAGAAGGGACATTTTTTCTAAGTTCATTAAGTTTTATTATATATTCTCTAGTTTGGTTAGACAAATCAAAAAAATAATCTATTCTTTCATTACTTAAGTGTTGCCCGGTAACCTTATCTATTTTATGGGCAATTTCTTTTAATTGAGCAGCAAGATAGTTCTGAGAATCTGGGTCATCATGATAGGGAGTATTGATTAAATAATATTCACAATTATAATATTTACTCATATTATAAAAAAATTTAGTAGAACCATCACATAACTGAGAACTAGAAATAATTAAATCTGGTTTAGGAAACCAGTCTTTTAAAACCAAACCAGCTGCTACTCGATAAAATGAACATAAATCAGTAGTGTAAAATTTTGATTCAGAAGTTTCTATTAAATAATCAGCTATACCTATAGATGCCAATACTCCAGAAATAACTTCGGGATAGATAGGAAAAAGATCCAAAGCATAAAACAATTCAGAGGGAGTATAAATATTAGTCCAAACTACCGGCTTTCTTTTTTTGCAGGCTTCTTTAAGTTGATAAAAAAGAAAATCTAACCACATCTTAAAACTTTCCGGGCTTTTTCTAAAATATAATCTTGAACCTGCATTGATAATGTTATAAGTATTAGGGTTTTTAACTATCTTTTTTATTAAGGTAGAATTTGAGTTATACTTCAAATTAACCAGCAAATTCTAATACCTCCAAAAATGCCTGTATCCTTGTCTTTATTCTCCCCGAAGTACTGGAAGCAAATTCTCCTTCTAAGCAAAGACTGGAAATTCCATATTTTTGTAGCCTTTCTCTTATTATAGGCAATTCAAAAAAAGAAGTATCGCAAAATTTTAAATTATAAAAAATTACTCCTTTTACCTGATTATCTTTAATAATCTTTAAAAGATATTCCCATCTCTTTTCTAAATTCATCATGCGGGGACAGGGAGTCTTGCTTAAATAGTATTCTGCTAAAAGTTTAAGAGGATTGTCATTTATCTTTTTTGATGTTTTAAGTGGAATTTGATTTTGGAAATATCTGTTTCCCGTACACATATCCACAAAAACTATCTTACCCCCATAATCTTCTATCACTTCTGCTATACTTAAATCATCCATAATGGTTCCAGTAATAAGAATTTTAGATTTGTTCCTAATCCCGGATCTATTAGATAAAATATTTTCCTCTTTTTTTTCGTCTTTTATAAATTTTTCTAAAAGTCCATTATACTCTTCTTGAGGAAAGACCATACTCCCCTTGACTATCTGTAAGAATTCTACTGCCGACAAAGAAACTTGTTCGTTTATATATAAATCAGATAACTCAGCTAATAATTCACGGGTTTTATTACAAACCGAAATTGCCTGATAGAGTGAATCTTCAGATATCTTTATCTTGAATTTTTCTTCTAACCTATTTATTAGCAACCGAAGATTATCCTGATAATATTGAATAGTTTTCGCAGAATCATCTCGGGGTAAATCTAATAAATAGATGAAAGTTCCCTGAACATAATGTCTCCAGGCATCATAAAGTCTACGCATAGCATCACAAGAATTTACTATTATTAAATTATCTACATATTCCGGTCTCTTCCCCAGTGCCTCTCCCAGACAACTGCGAACGTAAGGGCAAAAATTGCTATCTAAATATGAATTAGCCAGAGAAGGGTCTGTAGTAGGTAGAATTCTATATGGATAAAATCCAGCAGCGATAATTATTTCTATAGGAGTATAAGTACATACCCATCCCATTATCGGTTTTTTTATAGATTTTAAAGCCTTATTTTTGTGGCAAATGTAATCTAAAAACTCTGCCTTCATTGCTTAATCTTTTTTCTTAAAGGCCTGAATCATAATAGTTATACCTACAGCAATCAAAATTACCGGCCACAGTTTGTTCCAACCTACCCAAGGGAAGAAACCATTCAATAAAAAGATTAAACCTACAGCTATTACAATTATGCCTCCTAAAATCCTCCTATTTTTCTCTGATTTATGAGAAAGTTCTTTTGATTCAAAATGTTCTTTAACCTCTTCAATTACATCCTTTGCACCCTTTTTGACTTTTTCTTTTATATTTTCTCTCTCTTCAAAAGCCTCATCAGAAACTTGTTCTGGATTCT